>JABXKX010000285.1 GCA_013619035.1 Peptostreptococcaceae bacterium | reverse complement strand
GGGGGATACTTTATAGTAATTGAAGATATAAAGTAAACTAGCAGTGTTATAGTTAGTATTAAGTCATATCTTAATGTATATATAATCTGAAAAATTCAGATAAGCTTTTTAGTTTAATTAAAGAATCATTTTCTATTTAACTTGGGTTTTGTAGAAATGCGTTCATTTTTTACATTATATAGTTAATTTGTAAGTCCTTAATTGAATGAGTTTAGTATTTAAAGTAAGATGCGCCACTAGATGTTCTAAAGTCAGATACGATATGATCTAAATCATCATCATGAATTTTAACCATCATTTTAGGAAATATCAATGTCCACTCCTTACTTTCTTCTGGTTTAAGGATAAGATGGCCCTCTGTATACATAATATAACCGAAACACTCTGAGGCGATTAGTTCATTGTCTTCATTGTATAACGAAAGTTCTCTTACTCTGATTGCATTAATTTGAGCCTCTGTTAAGTTAGTTAGTATACCAGTTGCAATTAGTTGTCCAGAATCATTATATGTTACTGAAGTAGGTGTAAAAGAAACTGTTGACTTATGGTCACGACCTAAAAATTTATTAGGGATTTTATCTTCCTCAGCTAAATCTCTTAGTCTCTCTGGAATGCTTGCAATTGTTTCACCTACGGGGGTAAAGCTGTCGTTTCTCATTGCTACAGTTGTTATAGCGCTATCAGTTGAAGGTGCTTCAATTTCTTCTACTGTTTTATTTTCAGACACTTCAATTTTATCTAAATTACTTGATTCATTCACAACTGAGTTATCAGTCGAGTTACATGCAATCAAAGATGTGGCTAGGATAACAATAATACATATCAATAATAGTTTTCTCATTTTTAATCTCCCTAAATTTCATTTCGCATAACATTTAATTGAAACCAGAATTCTGCGTCACTGGTTACGCTTTCCTATAATAGTCTAATTCACAAAAATTAGTCCTACTTTATAAATTATTTCACCATAAAACAACTCTATAGAAACACATTTTGAGCAGATTTCAATTTCAAATAAAACGATACCAAAATGTACACATGACAAATAGATCTCATAACATACAACAGATTTGTTTTCATTACTTACGCTAGAGCGCGTATGTAAATATCTTTATAGGGGTATTGCTCCGGTAATTTAAGAATCTTATACCTTGCTGTAGATATGATCTTTCCTGCTAAAAAAACATATTTCAATCTAAAGGTCTTTATCTGCTGACGATATTCTTTTGCCTTCATATACGACATCTTAAATAGCAGAAAAATATTGTATGTTAACATCATTAGTTGAAAAATCGCTTCATTAGCCCAGAAGGAATTGAGGATAAGATTGCCAACGTTCATGTCGTATTTAGATTCCTTAATATAGTTCTCGCAGTTACCTCTCTTTTCATAAAACAAGACAACTTCTTCTGAAGATAAGGATTCATCATTTGTCACAAAGAAGAAATAGCGATATTCAGTCTCAAATAAAGTCATTTGGTTAATTTCGTTGTTTTCCTTAAACACACGAGATACAACTATCCTCCTATTATCATCCCATTTATCTAACTTGGTGAATAGTTCTGCTGTGTTTCTGCCTTCAGAACCTTTTATAAAGTGTTTATCTGATGGTACTTTTGATACTAGGGTAGCATATGCTTTTGCCTTTATGACATATTTGCATCCTAAAGACTCAATAGTCTTGATTATTTCCTCATCAAAATAACCACTATCCATTCGAAAGCAGATATCTAAACCTTCAAAGTGGATGTTGTCATAAATCTCTTTGATGAGTTCTGATGCCCCATTTGCTGAATGTGCATTTCCACTTCTAACAAAACCTGTGATGTAAGCCTTTAGTTCATCACAAAAGGCAAACTGGATATTGTAACAGTTATTCCCTTTCTTCTTTGGATTGTATCCTTTGGCAGTCCCTTCTTGATGACCTTCTACATTAATGACACTGCTATCAATATCGATGGTGATTTTTAGCAGTCCACTTCTTGAGAGCATATGGTTGAATACTTTAAAACTGACTATCCTTAATTGATGTGTTGTACGATAATCGAAGTTTTTAAGGAATCTCGAAATAGTTTCTGGTGATTTAACATCTACTGCCATTTCATAGACTAGAGGATCATTATACAAGAGGCGCATTCTTTCGAGTTTATCAATTCCAATGAAGAAACCACAAAGCAGTGATTTAATGTGATTCATCTTAATCTTGTTAACAGATGGATTGTGGAATTTGACTTCCTCATCAATCATCTCAAATATCCCTTCAGTATCAGCGTGATTGTATAGCATTAAAGTACCTGAATTTGAAGTAAGATTCCCTTCGCTGAAATCAATTTTGCTTATCATGAATATCCTCCTTAATGGTCAAATTCTATTAAATACTTACCCTAAAATGGACACAAAAAACAGTAAATTGAATAGTTTTCCTTTCACCCATTGGGTGAAACGGACTGCTTTCTCTAAATATTGGTGTTTCAATAATCTAAGCAGATTTTATACGTTTTCACGCAGAAAGGGGGTATACTCTAGTCTGTGAGTTTATTTTTGACATTACGTGCTCAAATAGAGTATATATACAATATTCAAAACTGACTAATTTACTTAAAATAAAAATACGTATTTGAAATACGTGTTTTTTCATAGATGAATAATGGGATTAATCATTTCTTATAAACATCTACTCATCATCACATTTATTATTCGACTTCATTCAAGTACTTTTCAATAGATGGCACTAATGGATCTGCACCTTTTAGAATAGTCAGTTTTGATAATTTCTCAATAAAAAGAGTAACATTCGATTCAAGAATTCTATCGTGTTCTTCATCTCCAGTCTTATCATAATTTACAATATCGTCAATCCAAGTTACTAACGATTCAGGATTAACTAACTCTCGTTGTAGAATTACCTGTACCGCTTTCAACAATCTTTCCTGTTCACCATGTTTGTACTCATAGTCTTCTTCAACAACTTTTATTGCTATTACATCTAATATATCAATGTGTTTATTGCTATCAATCACTGAATAATTTGATAAGTACTTTAAAACATCAGCGGAGTGGGCTACTGAATGTGCCCATCCTTTATTATCTATATAACCTCTTAAATCTTTTTCATCTTTCATGTACGTCATCATTCTTTCGTACATATAAATGATATCATCATCGGTAAGAATATTCTTTTTTGAATCCGCACTTAATAACGAAGCTAAGTTAAGCGCCGAAAAACTTCTTGTAAACACACTATCAGTATCTTTTTCACCAATCATGTATGTCAATCTATTATCAGATAAAAGCCTAGTAAATATATGCATAAACTGATCTTCAGTAATCTCTTCAGAATGAACAAGACTATCAAATGTTAAATAGATATTATCATCTCTTAAATAACTGTCTACACTTCCAATATTATCAATCATTTCATCAATTAATAAATCCATATCAACATCTTTACTCATTTTGAAAGCCTGTATCTTATCGAGTAAAGTTTTCTCTTCATCGTTTAAGACATAATTTTCCGGTTCAACTTCTTCATCATCTAATTCTTCTACAGGTACTTGAATAGCTTGATTTAAGCTATTCTCGGTGACTAAGTCTTCATTTTTTAAATTACTAACTTCTGATTGACAACTCGTTAGAAAAAGTATAAACATCAATAAAACGAGTACTATTTCTATTTGATTTTTCATCATGTACATCCTCCTCTTTATACTACTGCTATGAAATACTCAACTATCATTTTAGAACCCTTGCTAAGGAACATATTATGCTTTTATTGTTATATTATGTAATGATAGTATACATGATAATAGTCTTCCCTTCTATATT
>JABXKX010000310.1 GCA_013619035.1 Peptostreptococcaceae bacterium | reverse complement strand
TTAGAAGAATTAGAAGACTTTTTATTAAAAATTTATAACATCAAGAAGGATAAGTTTTCACTCGATAAAGGTATGTTATAATGGGATGGGGTAAAAAGGAGAAGAATAAATGAAGAAAATTATACTAATATTAATAGTGATGATGTTGTTGGTTGGATGTAGTAAAAACGATCCAAACAACTTATCAGGTGCAGAGCAAGAAGATGTACCCAATACTTCGGTAGTCATTGTAAATGACAAAGAGATTTCAATTGAAATGTTTAACAAGTATTATGCAATGCAAAGTTATGATTTCGAGAAGGAGTTTGGTGCTTCGGTATGGGATATAGAACAAGATGGTAAAACGATGAAAGAAATTCGTCAGGATCAGACTTTAGATTATTTGATTCGCATTGCGTTAATCGAGTCTTATATCAATGATAAAAATTTAAAAGTGAATGGTACCGTGATAGATGAAGCGTATGGCAGATATATGGATTCTATTAAGAATGATGCAGAAATTAAAACTTATTTTGAAGAAAAGGGTATCGATGAAACGTTCTTAAAGCAGTTCTTACAAGATCAGTATTATTTAAGAATCTATTCAGATCAACGTTTAGAAGAAATCAGTAATGATCCTAAAACACAAGAGGCATTGTTTACAGATAAATACATTCGTTATAAAACAAGACATATTTTACTGGATAGTCAAGAAACATTAAATGAAGTGTTGTCACTTTTAAATGATGAAGAAGATCCAGCAGATTTTTCAGATATGGCAAGATTGTATTCAATTCATGCAACTTCAGCAGTTAAAGGTGGAGACTTGGGTTATATTTTAGTTGGTAATATGCCTGAAGCATATGAAAAAGTGGCGCTTGAAATTGAGCCGTATACCGTGAGTGAACCCGTTCAAACCGAATATGGTTTTCATCTTATTTTTGTTGATGATAGACAAATGTTGCAAGATATGATTGATACAGGTATGCCAGAAGAAGAGATAGAAGGTTATAAAGCAGATATTATTAAAGACTATGCAGCACAAGAAATGCTTCGTATTTACAATGAAATGGAGTCTCAAGCAGTCATTGAAATGCATAAAGAGTTATTAAACGAGGATGCAGTCGATGGAGAATAGAGAGGCAAAGATGTCAAAGAAACAATCCTTTATTAAAGGGGCAACCATACTGGGGTTGGCTGGTATCCTCATAAAAGTATTAGGAGCAGCATTTAAGATTCCGCTATTTAATCTAATTGGAGCAGAAGGTAGTAGTTACTATAATGCACCCTACCCAATTTATAACTGGTTGCTTGTTGTATCAACTGCAGGGATTCCGACTGCAATAGCAAGAATGATTGCTGAAAAAGAAGTTGAAGGTGATACCCATGGTATCTTCAGAATCATATCGGCTATCTTTAAACCGATGGTTTTTATTTCAGTGATTATATTTGCAATTCTGTTCTTTGGAGCAGAAGGCATTTCGAATTGGGTGGGTATACCATCTGCTAAAATGGCTTTTAGAGCCATGGCGCCGGCACTTTTGTTTGTGCCTGCTATGTCAATTTTCAGAGGTTTCTTCCAAGGTATTCAGAAACTTCAAGGGTTTGCAATCACCCAGATTGCAGAACAACTGTTTAGAGTTATTGTCGGTTTAGGACTGGCATATTTCTTATTTGGTCGAGGGTTAGAATACTCTGCTGCGGGTGCCTCTTTTGGTGCAACAGCAGGTGCGATTATTGGGTTTATTGTTAGTTTTAGTATTTACAAGTATATCAAGAAAAAAGAATATACTTTGATTCTTGAGACACCAGAAACACATCCTCAAGAGTCAACGTGGGAAATTCTGAAACAATTATTCATTATTTCAATTCCAATTACAATCGGTGCATCAATTATGCCGACGATGAATTCAATTGACTTGATGTTGGTGGTAAGAAGATTAAATGATATTGGTGTGGCAAATGCTGCGGATTTATATGGTATTTTAACAGGCTTTGCTGTTACAATCGTTAATTTCCCACAGATATTAACCGCATCTTTACAAATTAGTTTGGTACCAGCGATAACACAATTATTTGTTATTTATAAAAAATCAAATGATGAGGATGATAGAAAACATTTATCAGATACGGTTAATGCAGGTATTAAAACTGCGTTAATCATCGGTATACCATGTGCAATAGGTCTTGTAACACTTGCTGAACCGGTTATGATGTTGTTGTTCTCAAAACAACCAGAGAGTGCTGTTATCGGTGGTCAGATTTTAACGATTCTAGGATGGGATCTTATATTCTTGGCTGTGTTCCAAGCAACAACGGGTATATTACAAGGTATTAAAAAACAGATGTTACCTGCAATAAATTTAGCCGTGGGTATGATTTTTAAGGTTGTATTAACATACGTACTTGTTGGTATGCCTGAATTTGGTATTACTGGTGCTGCAATTTCTACAGTAGTTGCTTTTGCTGTAGCAAGTACCTTGAATGTTTGGTCATTAACTAAAGAAGATTATTTAAATGTCAATATCTTTAAATTGGGTATTAAACCAATGATTAGTGGTTTGGTGATGGGTGCGTTTGTATTGGTTGCATACAATCCGTTAAATAGTATTTTAGGTGGCAAGTTAGCAACGGTTATTACAATTACGATAGCTGCAGTTATTTACGGTGTTTTCATCATCGTTACGAAGACGTTGAGTCCTGAAGAATACGATATGTTACCGGGTGGTAGAAAATTAAGAAAATTAGCTGAAAAGCTTGGGAGATAACAATGAATAAATTAACCATAATAGGGTTAGGACCAGGATCAAAATCATATTTGACAATAGAGGCGCTTGAAGAAATCAAAAGTGCGCCTCTGGTTTATGTCAGAACGATGAAACATCCTGTTATGTCATATTTAGAAGAACAAGGTGGTAATTTTGAAAGTTATGATAGTTTCTATGAAAGTGCTGAAAACTTTGATGATGTGTACAAACACATTGCCGCTGACGTTATAAAAAAATTAGAAGAATCAGATGTGGTGTATGCTGTACCGGGAAACCCTTTTGTAGCAGAATCTACAGTGGAACAACTCATTGAAAATGTACCTGAAGAAAATCTAAGAATTGTTCATGGTGCCAGTTTTATCGATGCCATTGTAACCACACTTAGAATTGATCCGGTATACGGTTTAAAGATTGTGGATGGTTTGACCATCGATGAAATGGTTCCGGATGTGACGTCGGATGCATTGATTATTCAGGTTTATGATCAACGCGTGGCATCTGACGTTAAAATAAAACTGATGAATTATTATGATGATGACCATGAGGTTATTGTTGTTAGAGGTGCAGGTATTGAAGATGAGGAAATCATCATGACTGTACCGCTTTTTGAACTCGATAGAGTAGACTGTTTGGATCATTTAACGAGCGTGTATATTGAAGCGGTTCATCCAGAGGATAGAAGAAAATTCTTTATGCCTGATTTAGTAAATGTGATGACGACATTAAGAAGTCAGGATGGGTGTCCTTGGGACCGTGAACAAACGCATGAAAGTCTAAGACGTTATTTGATTGAAGAATCATATGAAGTGATTGAAGCTATAGATAACGATGATTTATGGAGTTTGGAAGAAGAATTGGGCGACTTGTTACTACAAGTGGTATTTCACGCTGAAATTGCCTCTGAGAACGGATATTTCAACATCAATGATGTCATTACAGGTATTTATGAAAAGATGGTGAGACGTCATCCTCATGTGTTTGATGATGTTGATGTAGAGAATTCTGATGAAGTGCTTGTTAATTGGGAAGCAATCAAACAAGTAGAAAAATCAGCAACGACAGTGGCTGAAAATCTCCTTACGATATCGAAGAC
>JABXKX010000378.1 GCA_013619035.1 Peptostreptococcaceae bacterium | reverse complement strand
AAATTACTGCCAAAATAGTTTAATATAACAATCCCTTTTTTCTCACCACGGTCTGAAAACAATGGTTTTGCAAATCTTATCATTGGCTTATACGGTTCTTCAACAACATGATTCTCAATATTTAAATCAAAAGGTGATATATAAATACTATTTTCTTCCAATAAAATGGACTCTTGAAAATAATATCTGTGTGATTTATCCTGTAATGACTCTTTTTCTACAGTAATCACCTGACCCTCTTCATAATCCACACGAATCAGTTCCATACCATTAATATCAATGATACGGAGTTGGTTATAAATGGTTTTAGTTGAAAGGTATTTTTCAAAATATGTCGTTATTTCATTGTAATCATTGACATCTCCAGTTTCGAGAAAGTTTAATAAGGTTTCTAAATGTGATAGTATTCGTATATCATCATAGATAAGTTCAATGTTTTCCATAGCAATTTCTTCAACGTTAATGATATCTTTCTTCTCAAAGGCTCTAATCTTTTCGACTTGTCTATCGTAATCAGTTTCTATCATCCGCCATTCAACGAGTCCCATAAACATCAAAAAGATAATAGTAATGATTACTGACATTTTTATAATTTTCGGATTGATAATCTTAATATCCATACTATGAACACCATCCTTTCGTACTTGTTTATATACCACTTTTTACGGTTTATAATCAAGCTCAAAGTAATTGAACAGTACAATCCAAGCAATGTGTTACCACATGATACATTTTGAATAACAATGAAAAAACCCATTCAATTTGAATGGGTTTTAGTTAATATCTCTTATGTTTATCAACATTAAACAATCTTTTAAATAGTTGGTTTAGAATGGTGCAAATCCTTGTTCATTCCACCAATCATCCTTCAATAATTTATACTCTTTATTAAAAGTTTCATAGTGGTTTCTTTCCCAGGTTTCCAAGATTGCAAATAATTTCTTTACAATTTCATCTTCAACCTCATTTCCAACTTTTTCATAAAACTCATATGAAGCTTTTTCAAGTTGTAAAGCAATACCAAATACACTTAAAGTGGTTTTAGGATCTTCTCTATCTAAGTGTTTCCAATTAAAAATATCCGGTGATGGTGGTGCTTCTATGCTATCGAGATCCAATTCATGCGTTTCACCATCTATTTTTTTATGTAAATCTTGTAACCACACCACATGTTTTCTTTCTTCTTCAGCCAGTTCCAAATATGTTTCTTTAATTGATCCATCTCTTGATTGGCCAGCAGCCATTCTATAAAATTCATAACCTTCAATTTCATTAATAATCGCTTGTTTGATATAACTCAATGTTTGATTACTCATAACAGCTCCTTAATAGTTGACTTCTTTCTTCTCAAAATAACCTTGTGGATGCTGGCATGTTGGACATACTTTTGGCGCAGAGGACCCTTCGTGTACGTGACCACACTTTCTACACTTCCAACGTGTAGGCTCTTGTTTTGTAAATACTTCATCAGTCTCAATATTTTTAGCTAATTTTAAATATCTTGCTTCATGCTCTTTTTCAACTTTTGCAATATTTCTAAAAGTTCTTGCGACATCAGCAAACCCTTCTTCTTCTGCAACTCTAGCAAATTCAGGATATAATTCAGTCCACTCTTCATTCTCACCAGCAGCTGCAGCTTTAAGATTTTCTACTGTAGAACTAATCTTACCAGCAGGATACATTGCCGTAATTTCAACAGCTTCACCCGATTCTAAGAATTTGAAAAATGACTTTGCATGTTGCTCTTCATTTAATGCAGTTTCCATAAACAATGCTGAAATTTGTTCAAAACCTTCTTTTTTGGCTGCTTTAGCATAAAAAGTATAACGATTTTTAGCTTGTGATTCTCCAGCAAAAGCTTTCAATAAATTTTTTTCTGTTTTACTACCGACAATTGACATATAATCCTCCTTTTATAGTTCTCTCCATTTAATTATACCAACATTCGAAAATATCTAATCAGATTAAAGGGATAAAATAATTTAATTCTCTAAGATCTGAATATTTTACTTGGATTAACTTTATTTATTCCTAAGTCCTATGTTATAATCTTCATATTAGCAATCTAAGGAGGGTCTCATGCACGATACATTAACACCAAATGTACTAAAAGTAGAATTTTCTAGAAAAGTTATACAAATAAGAGCACTAGTTGCATTAGGTAATAATCTAATGAAAAATAATCCCGAAAAAAAATATCAGTTGTTACTGGTTACTTCAGCAGGTCAAATCACGGGAAAATATTGTGAATTATACTGTAGTGATGACTTAAGTTGTCCATGCAATGATCACGAATTTGATATTTCAAAAGTTGATGAACTGGCAAACAAAGTATTAATTGATGCAGAGTCTGAACTGGTTAATATCAAACTAGTTGATAACGCTGAATTCATCAAATTAATTGATGTTACAATTGAAAATAACAATACCACAACTAAGTTCCATCAGTTAAACATCTATGCTGATCAAGTTATTGCATTTTCATTATTAGAAGTATAAATAAAACAATAATTGTCCGAACTTAAGTACAAAAGTAATAACACTAAAAAACAAAAAGGACTGTATCTAATCAGATACAGTCTTATTTTTTACAACATATTCAATAAATTCTTCTATTGGAAGTGGTTTACTAAAGATATAACCTTGAGCCTCTTCACACAATCTTTTTTCTATATATGAGAGTTGCTCTTCGGTTTCTATCCCTTCCGCGACAACACTTAAATTCAGATTCTTAGCAAGTCCAATAATTGCAGAAACTAATTTCTGACTCATATCTTCATCAATCGCATTTATAAATGAACGATCAATCTTAAGTTTAGATAATGGTAAATCTTTGATATATGATAAAGATGAATACCCCGTTCCGAAGTCATCTACGGAAATCGAAATGCCCAATTTCTTAATCTCATTTAGAACGTCTAAAATACCATTTAGATCATTAATAAATAAACCCTCTGTTATTTCAATTGTTATTTTTGAAGCATCAATATCAACTTCACTTATTGTATCTTTTAAAAGACCAATAAAATTAGAATCCAAGAACTGCATCACAGATACATTCACTGCAACCATGAGTTCATGATGACCCAAATCATGCATTTTTTTTGTTTCAATTAACGCTCTTTTTAAAACCCATTCACCAATCGAAATCATCAAGTCAGTCTTTTCAGCCAAAGGAATAAAAACTGCTGGTGATATAACACCCATATTTTTGTTGTTCCAGCGTAAAAGTGCCTCCATGCCAGTTACTTTTTTGGTTTCAATTGACACTATTGGCTGATAATATAACTTGAACTCATCTAATTCAATAGCACTTCTTAACTCATTTAATAACGACATCCTCATACGAGCAGAGTCATTCATTTCTGCACTATAGAATTCATAACGTCCTTTATTCACTTCTTTCGCATGAATCATTGCATTCGTAGCGTATTTAAATAAATCTGTAGGTTCCTCTGTATCAAAAGGATATGAACTGATTCCTAAACTAGATCCTATCGTAATATCATATTCATCTACTTTAAATGATTTTTTGAAACCTAAGTTAACTTCTTCAACTTATTGTCTTTAAAAATAAATGCAAATTCATCTCCACTTAATTTAAACAAGATACATTCATCTGGTAAAATCAAACTCAAACGTTCTGCTATCGCTAGAATTAATCGATCACCAAAAGTCCAACTATACGCTTCATTTACTTTTCTAAATTCATCTAATCCTACAACAATTAAAGAAACAAATTGTCCTTTTTCACTTTTCATTTCTTTTAAGATATTTAACAGAGCTTTTTTATTTGGTAAATCTGTACTAGAATCAAAATTCTCAAGATAGTCAATAATCCTATCTTT
>JABXKX010000631.1 GCA_013619035.1 Peptostreptococcaceae bacterium | reverse complement strand
CGTGGGCTCGGAGATGTGTATAAGAGACAGATATAAGAGATGGCTTCTTCATCCTGACATTCACTGAATGGGATAAAATCTAGCGTTTCATAGTTAACTGAAGAAATAAGTTGGTTAAGTTCTTTTGTGTCATATGCTTTTGAAATAAAGATATGTTCACGATAGCGAATAAATGCAATGGCAATCTCCGGATTATAACGATAATAGTATAATGTTCCTCTTTTTGTGTTTGGAATAAATATGGTGCTTGTATCAAAAGGATCATAGTTGTGTTTTTCTAACACACGTTCAAAAGAAGACAATGCAAACAAACTATCAAATATATTGCGTCTAATATTGGATAGAGATATTACTGAAACATGTGTTTCGGTACTTAGATCTTTTAAACGACCAAGATGTATTATGCCATCTATTATTGTGCTCCACTGATTTTCAGATAATTTAGTCGAGTCTAAAATACTTTTACTATATGTTGTAAAACTATGTCCACAATCCATACATATAAATCGTTGCCTGTCCCTGTATTTTCCGTTTTTATTTAAAATAGCAGATTTACATTTTGGACAGATGACATCCCATAACTGTGTTAATTCATTTTCAAACAGTTTCATGAACTCACCTCACCAATAGTATATCACAAGCCACAACATTGTTATAATGATACCATATTGATACCAACAATTTAGTTATAATGATGTTTTTTCTTACTAAAAATCCAGTATTGAAAGTGATATACTTAAGTTGTAAGCGCTACAACATAGATTACGAAGTAAAGGAGCAATAACATGAAAGTAGTAATAGCATTAGGTGGTAATGCACTAGGAAAGACTGCTCAAGAGCAGTTGCAATTGGTAAAGGAAACTGCAATTCCAATTGTAGATTTGATAGAAGAAGGAAACAATGTTGTTATTGCACATGGAAATGGCCCACAAGTTGGAATGATTAACAACGAAATGAGTCATGTTAATATGCCTTTCCCTGAATGTGGTGCAATGTCACAAGGGTATATAGGATATCATTTACAGAATGCAATAAAAAATGAATTGCTATCAAGAAACATCATTAAAGATGTTGTTACAATTGTAACTCAAGTAGAAGTAGATAAAAACGATCCAGGATTTGAAAATCCTACTAAACCAATTGGAGCGTTTTTAACAAAAGATGAAGCAATTGAATTAGAAAAAACCAAAGGTTATACAATGGTTGAAGATTCTGGTAGAGGATATAGAAGAGTAGTACCTAGTCCAAAGCCTTTAGATATTATCGAAAAAGATGTTGTCAATCAATTGGTTAATAGCGGTACTGTTGTTATCACTGTAGGTGGCGGAGGAATTCCAGTTATTAAAGATAATGGATATCATGGTGTACCTGCTGTAATAGACAAAGACTTTGCTTCAGCTAAATTAGCTGAACTAGTTGATGCTGATGCACTGTGTATCTTAACAGCTGTAGATTATGTAGCTATTCGTTTCGGAACACCCGAACAAAAAAACTTACGTGATGTTACAACACAAGAATTAAGAGGATTAATTGAAGAAGGTCATTTTGCTGCAGGTAGTATGTTACCAAAAGTAGAAGCTTGTTTAGGTTTTGTAGAAAAAACAAATAATAAAGTGGCTATTATCGCATCTTTAACTCAAGCAAAAGAAGCATTAAAATTTAATACGGGAACAATTATACGAAAGTAGAGGAAATATAGATATGAAATTACCAAGTTCAACGGCAACAAATTTAAATAAAGAAACAATGAGACACATGGTTTCAATGAAAGACTTTAGTCGTGCAGAAATAGATCAAATGTTTGAATTAATGGACATGTTAAAAGAAGCAAGAAAAGAGAATGCTGTACCACAATTATTCGCTGGTAAAAGTGTTGCAATGATTTTCGAAGCTGGATCTACACGTACAAGAGTATCATTTGAAACAGCAGCAACTATTTTAGGTGGACATGCGTTATTCTTAAGTCCTAAGGACATTCATTTAGGTAAAAAAGAATCAATAGATGACACAGCTCGTGTATTATCAAGAATGTGTGATATTATTATGGCTCGTACAAATACTCCTGAAATGATTGATGGTTTAATCCGAATGTCAACTGTTCCAGTTATAAACGGTTTAGATACAAGATTTCATCCAACACAAATGTTAGCTGATTTATATACAATCAAAGAACATATGCCTGCAGGAAAAGAATTAAAAGATTTAACACTTGCTTTCATGGGTGATGCAACAGACGTTTGTAGAAGTTTATTATTAACTTGTACAAAATACGGAATGAAATTCAAACAAATCGGACCTAAAAAATATCAAATGGAACAAGAGTGGTTAGATCTTGCAGATGAAATCTGTAAAGAAACTGGTGGTTCATACGAAATTACTGACGATTTAGAAAAAGTATCTGAATGTGACGTAATTTATGGAGATAGTTTCTATTGGACTACTCAAATGGATGAAAAAGATGAGAGATTGGCAGCATTTATGCCTGATTATGTTATTACTACAGAATTAATGGCGAAAGCTAAACCAGGCGCAACTTTATTACATTGCTTACCTGCAAATGATAAAGAAGAAGTTACAAGAGAAGCATTAGAGGGGAAATACAGTGTTGCGTTTGATGAAGCTGAAAACAGATTAACAGCCCAAATGGCAATATTAGTATATTTCACTCACAAAGATATTAAAAAACCAAGTAAAGAAACAATAGAATATCACGAAAATAAATTAAATGATTTCTTAAAAACACTATAAGGGGGATTTTAAAATGGCAAAAAGATTAGAAGGAACACCAAAACAAAATGGATACAGAATGCCTGGAGAATTTGAAGAACATTCAAAAACTTGGATGATATGGCCAGAAAGAACTGATAACTGGAGAGAAGGAGCTAAACCAGCTCAAGAAGCATTTGTTAATGTTGCAACAGCAATCAGTGAATTTGAAGAAGTTGTTATGGCAGTCTCAGAAGCACAATATGACAATGCAAGAGCAATGTTGCCAAGTCAAGTGACTGTAGTAGAAATGAGTAATGACGATTCTTGGATGAGAGATTGTGGTCCAACATTCGTTATAAATGACAAAGGAGACATTCGTGCTAATGATTGGACATTTAATGCATGGGGTGGACTTGTTGATGGACTATATTTAACATGGGACAAAGATGATCAAGTTGCACAAAAAGTTTGTGAAATAGAAAAAGTTGATACTTATAGAACAGATGATTTTGTTTTAGAAGGCGGATCTATTCATGTTGATGGAGAAGGAACATTAATTGTTACTGAAGCTTGTTTATTAAGTGAAGGTAGAAATCCTGATATGTCAAAAGAAGAAATTGAAAACAAATTAAAAGAACACCTGAATCTTGAGAAAATCATTTGGTTAAAACACGGTATTTATTTAGATGAAACAAATGAACATGTTGACAATGTGATTCATATTTGTGCTCCTGGTGTTATTGCACTTGCTTGGACAGATGATGAATCAGACCCTCAATATGCTTATAGCAAGGCAGCATATGATGTTTTATCTAATACTACAGATGCAAAAGGAAGAGAATTTGAGATTCATAAAATTCATATCCCTTCAACTGTAAATATTACTAAAGAGGAAAGCGAAGGTGTAGATAGTGTTGATGGAACTCTTCCTCGTGAAGAAGGAGATCGTCAAGCTGCATCGTACGCAAACTTTTATATCGCAAATGGAGGAGTTGTATTTCCAACATTCAACGATCCTGTTTACGACAAGAAAGCGGAAGAAGTGTTAAAAACTATCTTCCCAGATAGAAAAGTAGTAGGTGTATATGCTAGAGAAGTTATTCTAGGTGGAGGTAATATACACTGTATTACTCAGCAACAACC
>JABXKX010000251.1 GCA_013619035.1 Peptostreptococcaceae bacterium | reverse complement strand
TTAAAAAGCAATAATTATATCATCACCTTTAATAAAAATTGTATACTCTACTATTATTGGGTATAATGAGAAAGTATAATATTTAACTCTGTTTACGTGAGGGTAAGTCTTTTGAGTATAAATATTATTGTGAGGGGGAGAGACATATGAAAAAAATAGGTTCAAAGATTATATTGGCGGTTATAATCAATACGCTAATATTAGCAGTTGCTTTATCAAGTATCAGTTTGTTTACGATGTATACTGAAAATGAAAATTCCGTTGATGAAATGGAATCGATACTGAGAAATGGGTACGATGAGAATATCATGCATCAAGTAGAAATTGTTGTTCATGGATTAACTGGTATACAAAATCAACTTGATTCAGGTTTAATTACTGCATCTGAGGCGGAGACTTTATCAGCTGATTTCATTAGAAATTCGACTTATGGAGAAACCGGATACTTTTGGGCAGATACTGTAGATGGTATGAATGTAGTTTTAAAAGGTAATAAAGATACAGAAGGTAAAGATCGTAATGGATTAGAAGATCAAAACGGCACGAAAATTATTCAAGAGTTTGCAAAAATTGTTAAGAGTGATGGTGCGGGTTACTTAGATTATTATTATCCTAAAACAGAAGGTGGAGAACCGCTTAGAAAACGTGGTTATATTATGTTATTTGAGCCATATGATTGGATGATTGGTACTGGTAATTATATCGATGATATAGATGTGATGGTTCAAGAAGAAGAAGAAGCGGCAAAAGGCAGATTTGTTAAGAATGTGATTGCGATTGCAGTTGTACTTGTCATTGCAATTGTAATTGGTATTATTGTATCAATATTAATGAGTCGAACAATCACAACACCAATCAAAAAATTAACTGATCTTATTAATAAAACAGCTGAGCTAGATATAATGGATCGAAAAGAATATGATGATGTTTTAGAATTTAAAGATGAAACAGGTATCATGGCTAAATCTGTTGTGGAACTTAGAAAAGGTTTAAGAGAGATTGTATCTATTATTAAAGACGATTCTAATGTACTAGAAGGTGCATCTGATGATCTTAAGAGTATTGTTTATGATGGTCAAGAGAGTATTTCAAGTGTTGCTGTAGCGGTAGGAGAATTTGCAGAAGGTGCTCAAGAGCAAGCCAGTGACTCGCAAGTTGCAGTTGAGAAGATGGATCTTCTAGCTAGAGAAATAAAAGCTGGTGTTGAAAGATCTGATAAAATATTACAAAGTGTTGATGAAGTTAACGCTAAAAATAAGACTGGTGTGGAGCTGGTAGAACAATTGAGTCAACAGTTTAAGATTACAGAGAAATCTACAAATCAATTAAATGATAATGTTGATAAACTATCTGAGAACTCTTCTAAGATTTCTGAGATAACGAATACCATTCAAACCATTGCAGAACAAACGAACTTATTGGCTCTAAATGCTGCAATTGAGGCTGCAAGAGCTGGAGAAGCAGGTAGAGGTTTCGCAGTAGTTGCAGAAGAAATTAGAAAGTTAGCAGAACAAACATCAGCTTCCACTGCTGAGATTGAAAATATTGTTGGTGAGATTACATCTGAAATTGATGTAACGATGGATAATATGGAATTATCTAAAAATGCAGTTGAGTCTTCTAGTGGTGTTGTAAATGAAGTTCAAGCATCATTTGATGGTATTCAAACAGCTATCGATGCAACTTTTGATGATTTACAAAGCTTGATTGTAAACATTCAAAATGTTGATAGAGATAAAGGTGATGCTTTAAATGCCATTCAAGGTATTTCTGCAATTACAGAAGAAAATGCTGCGAGTAGTGAAGAAATATCAGCTACTATGGAATCGCAAAATGATATGATGTCAAGTATTGCAGGTCAATCAGATAAAGTACAAGATGTGAGTAAAAAACTACATGAGATTGTCAATCAGTTTAATGTATAAAATAAGATAATATTTAATAAAAAGTCTTCCAAATATGGAAGACTTTTTTTAGTTCATAAATGGATATTCTATTTGAGTAGGTGGTGAAAAGTTCTCTTTTACGACTCTTGTATTTAACCATCTCAATAGGTTTTGTTTACTACCCGCTTTATCATTTGTACCAGAAGCTCTTGAACCACCAAAGGGTTGTTGACCAACAACTGCGCCAGTTGGTTTATCATTGATATAGAAGTTACCAGCTGCTTTTTTTAGGTGTTGTTCCATAAAATCGATGGTATGTCTATCTTTTGCAAATATTGCGCCTGTTAAAGCATATGGTGAACTGTTTTCACAGATGTTTAGCGTTTCCTCAAAGGAATCATCTTCATAAACATATAAAGTTAATACGGGTCCAAATATTTCTTCAACCATTGTTTTTGAATAAGGATTGTCAGTTTGAATCAGGGTTGGTTCAATAAAATAACCTTTGCTGTCATCATAGTTTCCTCCGAATAAGACGCTTGAATCATTTGATGCATGCGCATCATCTATATAACCTTTGATTCTATTAAAAGCTCTTTGATCAATCACTGCATTCATAAAATTCGTAAATTCAGTAACATCACCTAACTTAAGGTTTGTTACATGGTGGAGTAGTCTTTCTTTTAAAGATGGCCATATACTCTTAGGGATATATGCTCTAGAAGCTGCAGAACATTTTTGTCCTTGATACTCAAAGGCACCTCTAATTAATGCTACTGATAGTGCTTCAATATCTGCACTTTGATGAGCAAAAACAAAGTTTTTACCACCCGTTTCACCAACAATACGAGGATAAGATTTATAAAGTGGTAAATTTTTCCCTATCTTAAGCCAGATATCCGAAAAGACCTTAGTAGATCCAGTATAATGGAACCCAGCAAAATCAGGATGTTTAAGGATTTCATCTGTGATCCTAGAAGAAGGACCAGGAATAAAATTGATAACACCTTTTGGCATACCGGCTTCTTCTAAAAGCTTCATGATAAAGTAATTTGAATACACAGCTGTAGATGCTGGTTTCCATAAAACCACATTGCCTGCAAGTGCTGGAGCACAGGCCAAATTACCGCCAATAGATGTAAAGTTAAATGGTGACACAGCATATACAAAGCCATCTAATCCGGAATAGGATGTACGGTTCCAAGTTTCTTTTGTTGATAAGGCTTGTTCTCGGTAGATTTGCTCCATAAACGTGACATTAAATTTGAAAAAATCTATTAACTCACAGACTGAATCAATCTCAGATTGATAGACATTTTTACTTTGAGCCAACATTGTAGCAGCATTCATTTTGTAACGCCATGTTGTTGATAACAGCTCAGCAGCTTTTAAGAATATAGATGCTTTGTGTTGAAAGGGTAGAGCTTCCCATTTCGCCTTTGCTTCTAATGCTGATGTAATGGCTAGTTGAACTTCTTTTTCAGAAGCTTCATGATAATACCCTATTACTGTTTCATGGTCATGGGGAAGAATACATGTTTTTTTGATTCCTGTTCTAATTTCCTTGCCACCAATAATTAAAGGGATATCAAGTATTTCTTCTCGTAATTCTCTTAATGCTTCTTCAATTAATTCTCGCTCTCTTGATCCTCGTTTGTAATCTAAGATCGGCTCATTCTTTGGTTTGTTGACATTATAAATACCACTCATTGTTTTTTCCTTTCTTACACTAAAAAAGACGCTACAAACGTCCGCATCAGAAAAAGGCATAGCAAAATAAGCTAAGCAACTTTATACTTTCTTCTCAAACACGGAAGGCTTCATCATTTCTAATCAAACCCATCGGTTTTATACCCATAGTAAACCTTAGGTTATAAAACTCGAAAATATTATAGTAATATATAATTTTTTGTAGTTATCCAACATTAGTACTATCATATTATTGAAATACTACATTGTCAATAACAT
>JABXKX010000447.1 GCA_013619035.1 Peptostreptococcaceae bacterium | reverse complement strand
TACAAAAGTGAATTTACACCTGTGTGTTTGACATGGTTTCTGATATAACGGGACCTAAGAGTTATAAAACTCTATTTTCCGACAGCCCCTTATTTTAGTTTTACTTATAACGTTTTGTATAATGTGTATGAAGAAGATGATGTGATTTATGACTATTAGGTTTACCAAGAAACTCATCATATAGTTTTTGTACTTCTAAATTTTTATGAGATTTTCTAACACTTAATATAATATCTTCTTCATAAAGTGCTTTTGCACGTTCAACTTGTAAATCTACTGTATCTCTAATCTTTTGAGGTACTTGTGGTTGTCCGCCACCATTAACGCAACCACCGGGACATCCCATAACCTCAATAAAGTGATATTCTTTTTCACCTTTTCGAATGCGATCCATGAGTTCGCCAGCTGTTTTTGTACCATGCACAACAGCAACTTTTACATCAATACCACCTAAACTAACGGTAGCTTCTTTAATTTTATCTGTACCACGGACATCATGATATTCAAAGTTTTTTAAATCTTCACCCGTTAGTACATCTGCAACGGTTCTAATCGCCGCTTCCATTACACCACCAGTTGCACCGAATATAACACCTGCACCTGTATACTCACCAAGAATTTTATCAAATGGTTCATCTGGAAGAGTATTGAAACTGATACCAGCTTGTTTAATCATTCTAGCGAGTTCTCTAGTTGTAATAACAGCATCAACATCTCTAAGACCTTCTTGTTCCATTTCAGGTCTTGCAGCTTCTGTTTTTTTAGAAATACATGGCATAACAGAAACAACAAACATTTTTTTAGGATCAATATTTTGTTTTTCAGCATAGTAAGTTTTTGTTAATGCACCGAACATTTGATGAGGTGATTTACATGTTGACAGGTTTGGTAAGAAATCATGATAGTTGAATTCACAGTAACGGATCCATCCTGGAGAACATGATGTAATCATTGGCAGAACACCGTTATTTTGAATTCTATCTAATAGTTCATGACCTTCTTCCATAATTGTTAAATCTGCTGCGAAGTTAGTATCAAAAACATTATCAAAACCAAGTCTTCTAAGAGATGCAACCATTTTACCCGTTACTCTTGTACCGATAGGGTTTCCAAAGTCTTCTCCAAGAGCTGCTCTTACAGCAGGAGCTGTTTGAACAACAACATGTAGTTTTGGATCTTCTAGAGCATCCCAAACTCGAGGTATATCTGTTTTTTCTGTTAAAGCGCCAACAGGACAAACATTCACACACTGACCACAGAAAACACATTCTGTATCAATCATTTTATGTTGGAAAGCAGGTCCTACATTGCTCTCAAATCCTCTGTTTTGAAAACCAAGTATGCCAATACCTTGTACTTTTTTACAGACATTGACACATTTACCGCAAAGGATACACTTGCTAGAATCTCTTACAATTGAATGAGAAAAATCATCGTAGTAACGTTTTCGTTTTGCACCTTGGAATTCTAAATCTGGTATATCTAGATTATCAGCCAAAGCGAGCAGTTCACAGTTACCAGAACGGACACAAGTTGTACATTCACGGTTATGATTTTCAAGTAATAACTCAACATTTGTTCTCACTCGATCTCGAACTCTTTTCGTATTGGTTTTAACAACCATACCATCTCTAACTGTTGTAACACATGATGCTTGTAATTTACTTTGTCCTTCTATTTCTACCATACACACACGGCAAGCGCCTACTTCGTTAAGATCTTTCATAAAGCAAAGTGTTGGTACATCAAAACCAGCTTCTCTAGCAGCATCTAAAACACTATATGATTCTGGCACTTCTACTGAAGTGTTATTTATCTTTAATTTAACCACTTTCATGCCTCCTTACTGGCTATTTGGTAACGCTCTCCATAAGTTCTTCTTCAAAATGTTTCATTGCACTTAAAATAGCAGTTGGAGCAGTTTGTCCTAAACCACAAAGAGAAGTGTCTATCATTGTTATAGCAATTTTTTTGATGCGATCATATTGTTTCAGAGAAGCTTCGTTATGACACATATCATCTATGATTTCATGTAACCGTTTCGTACCTTCACGGCATGGTGTACATTTACCACATGATTCATGTTCAAAGAATCCTGTAACAGAAGACAAGTAATCAACGACTCTAACATTACCATTGGCAACTACAATTGAACCAGACCCGATATCAAATCCATTTTTCTTAAATGGTTCATAAGCATATGCTGTATCAAAATGTGTATGTGGGATGAGTGGGCAAGAAGCACCACCAGATTGTATGAATTTTCCTAAACTAAGGTCTCTTGTACCACCACCAATATCTTCAATTATTGTTTTTACAGTAATACCAAATGGGACTTCATAAACGCCAGGGCGCATAATATTACCACATAAACTAATCATTTTTGTGCCTTTATGACCATTAATACCACTGTTGTTATAATGCTCAGAACCATGAGTTAATATGGCGGCAGCACAGGCATACGTTTCAACGTTATTAACCATCGTTGGCTTATTGAATAAACCTCTTTCGCCAACGCGAGGTTTTTTTACTCTAGGTCGACCAACATTGCCATGCATAGATTCAATAAGGGCAGTATTTTCACCGCAGACATAAGCACCTGCACCGGTATAGGCTTTTATATTAAAGCTAAAGTCAGTACCTAAAATATTATTGCCTAGTAAATTATTATCTTTAGCAATACTGATGGCATCAATTAATTTTTTTCGAATGTCTTCATACTCTTCTCTTATGTATATATAACCTTCACAAGCGCCTGTTGTATACCCGGCAATTGTTAGTCCTTCGATGATTCTATAAGGGTCACAATCCATTAAATCACGGTCTTTAAAAGTACCTGGTTCACCTTCATCTGCATTTACAAGAACATATTTTACTTCTGCCTCTCTATCTTTTGCAGATTGCCATTTTTTATGAGCAGGGTAGGCTGCACCACCTCGACCTCTAAGTTCTGAAGCTTTTAATTCATTGATGACAAAATCAGGTCCTTCTTTTAACGCTTTCTTTAATCCTGAAAAACCACCAAGTTCTTGGTATTTATTTATTTCTGCAACAGTATATTTGTCGAAATATTCTGAAATTAGCGAACGTGTATTATTCATGATCGGCACCTCTTAAATCTTCTAGTAGATGTTTAACCTTTTGGATGGTTAAGTGACCATATACTTTTTTGTTGATTCTGATAGCTGGAGAGATATCGCAAGCTCCGAAACATGCAGTATGTTCAAGTGTGAACATATTGTCAGGAGATGTTTCACCAACAACAATACCTAATGTTTTTTCTAGATAATCTTCAATGATATCTTTTTTATTGATGCGACATACAGAACTGTCACATAATTGAATATGATATTTTCCTTTTGAAGTTTTGTTGATTGCTGAAAAGAATGATGATACCTCGTAAACATCGACATAGGTTAAATTGAGTTTTTGGGCAATAAACTTTTGTGTTTCTTCATCCACGTAGTGATCGTCACATATATCTTGAGCATCCATTAAAATGGGTACCAAGGAATCGGCACGATGATCATACTTATGTAGAATTTCTTCCACTTTGTCCTTACTTACTACCATAATTACTATCCTCCTACTAATTGTGATTGATATTTCTTTCACTATATTCAGTCTAACAAGAGAAAACCTTCAAGAATAGTATTGTTATTTACTTCACAAAGGGGATGAAAGCATTGAAGGTAACGTTGTCCTCTTAAGAGCATTAATAAAGTATTGTTGATGTACTTTGTATACATGTAAAGCATCTGTAATCAAAATGTAACATATAACGAACTCTAGATGCATAAGTTTGCTAAAAAAATAACGAATAGTCAGAAAATTCAAATAATTCTTCGAAAAAAAC
>JABXKX010000570.1 GCA_013619035.1 Peptostreptococcaceae bacterium | reverse complement strand
GGAAAGCATTATTAATTTAAACCAGCTGACGGTGGAAATAATGGAAATGATCGTGGCTAAGTTAGTTAGACAAATAAACGATAAACTGGGCGAAAAAAAAGTGGAAATATCCTGGGATATTTCCACTTACAACATAATCAAATTTATTTTGCAGCCGCTCCCATGAGTTCCTCATAGTTTTCTTTTGTTACCATCTTAGCATCTACAGCAACATTCATAGGAATCTCAGTCCCATTAAGAATGAATTCCATCAATTCTTTAGCTGACGTACCACCAACATCTTGTGCTGAGAAATATGCTGCAGCCTTCATCGCTGAGTACTCTTTCTTAAATTCGTCTTTAGCCAAGTAGGCACCTAGACCAACAACACATGATTCTCTATCTAAACCAGCTTGTTCTAACGCTCTTACAGCACCAACAGCACCTTCATCATTTGGAGCCATGACTGTCCAGTTCTTAATTTCTGGGTGAGCAGTAAAAATTGCTGCTGCTGCATTAAATCCCTTATCTGTTGTTCCATCATAGTCCGCTCTATAAATTCTTGCTTCATCATAGCCATCTGCAGTTTCTATGAACTTTTCATATTGTCCTTTTGTTCTTGGAACACAACTTGATACTGTATCCATTGTTAATAATAATACTGCTGAAGAATCATCTGCCATCAAGTCATTTTCAATAACATATTCACCTGCCCAAACACCTACTGCCTGACCAATTTTTTCTGCATTGATACCTACCCATGGTGCAATTTTGTTACCATCTTCATCTTGTAAAGCATCATCTGCTGCAATTACTGGAATATTGGCTTCTTTAAGTTTTGAAACCACTACTTGTGATAATGTTTGATCTGGAATACAAGTAATGACACCATCCACTTTTTGTGCAATAACATTATCTACTGCTTGTAAATAGGTATCTGGATTCATTTTGGCATCAATGAAGATAAAATCATCCGCACCCATTGATAATGCCATTTCTTTTGCAGCGTCACCTTCGTCAATAAACCAAACTTGATCACCAGCTTTGTAGATGGCTGCAATTACAATTTTTTTCTCTTCTGACCCACCTTCACCAGATGCATTGTTATCAGAATTTGATGAACACCCTACAAACATACCGATAATTAATGTCAAACTAATCACTATTGAAATTATTTTTTTCATTTTATTCCCCCCTATTTCATTTACAATCCTACTTCATTTATTACAATATCCTAGAACACGCCTACGATATGTATAATTATTACTTGTTCAATGCTGCCATACTCTCTTCAAGAAGTTTTTTCTCACGATTTCTTTTTCTTAAATAATCAAATCCTAATGCGATCAATAACAACATACCTCTGGCAACCAATTGCCAGAAAGATGGTACATTCATCATAATAAGTCCTGTATTAAATCCTTGAAGAATTAAAACACCTAACACGGTACCAAATATCGTTCCTACACCACCACTAAAGGCAATACCACCTAAAACAGCTGCTGTAATGGCATCAAATTCTAATCCGAGTGCTGCTGATGGCTGACCTGAATTCATTCTAGTAGCCAGTATAACTCCACCTAATGACGCCAATGCACTTGTAATCATAAATAACTTCAAAGTAATCTTTTTAGGGTTTAAACCTGCTAATCTAGCAGCTTCTTTATTACCACCTATAACATAAATACTTCTTCCAAATCGTGTTTTAGCTAAGACAATACCGAATACTATAAACGCTATGATTAAAATAATCACTGGATATGGAATACCTAATAATCTATTTCTTCCAAATGCAATGGCCACTTCATTACTGATATAAATAGGTCTACCATCACATATAATATAGGCAAATCCTCTTATAATTGACATGGTTGCCAGTGTTGCAATAAAGGGTTCTAACTTTATTTTTGTAATGACCAAACCATTTATCAAACCAACCATAATGCCGACAATAACGACAATCACCACGGTTACAAAAAATCCAACGCCGCTTGATAAAAGTACAGCTGCAAGAACACTTGCAAACGCTGCTACAGATCCGGCTGATAAATCAACGAGTCCTGCAATAACAAGATACGATTCACCAATTGCTACCAAACCTGTTAGAGAGGCTGCAACAAGAATATTCATCATATTGGCTAATGAAAAGAAATTTTTATTAAATAGTGAAAAAATAGCAACGATTGAAATCAATGCAAATACAAGTCCTATGGTTTCATTTGGAATCGATGCTATTACACCTTTCTTTCTACTTTTGTTCTTTTGACTTGTTTTTGTTACATTATTCATTCTTAGTATCCTCCAACATAGCTAATTCTAGTACTTTATCCTCTGTCGCTTCATCTCTACTCACTGAACCCGTTATTTTCCCTTGCTTCATAACGATGATTCTATCACTTAATCCTATAATCTCAGGCAGTTCTGATGAAACAACGATAACACTCATTCCACTCTGTGCTATATCACCTATCAATTTATAGAATTCCGCTTTTGCTCCAATGTCTATTCCTTTTGTCGGTTCATCTAAAATGAGTATTTTCGGATGCGTTTCAATCCATCTGGCAACTATAGCTTTCTGTTGATTGCCACCGCTTAACTCAATTATTTTTTTATCTTTATGAGGTGTTTTAATTTTAAACTTTTGAATGTTCTTTTCTATAATATCAGCTTCTTTGCCTCTGTTTACAAAACCTATTTTACTGATAACGTTTTCCAATATGGCAATACTAATGTTCTCTCCAACTGTCATGTTCGGGAGAATTCCTTGTGTTTTTCTATCTTCGGGTACAAGTACTATACCGTTTTTCATGGCGTCTTTTGGCGATTTAGAAATAGTATTCTTACCTTCAAGTTTAATGGAACCTGATTTTACTTTATCTGCTCCAACTAAAGCTCTCATCACTTCTGTTCTACCTGCTCCAACCAATCCAGAAAAACCTAAAATCTCTCCTTTTCTGAGTTTAAACGAAATATCTTTTACATGGTCTGTCGATAACTTATCTACTTCTAAAATAACTTCTCCGTCAATCAAACCACTGTGATTTTCATCAAATATATCACCAAGGTCTCTACCAACCATCATCTGAATCAATTGTTTTTGATCAACTTCATCTTTTTTAACCAATTTAACAACTTCGCCATCTTTAAAAACGACTATCTTGTCTGCTAATATTTCCATTTCTTTCATTCTATGAGTTACATAGATGATAATTTTATTGGCTTTTTTTAGCTTCTCTATTGTCTCAAATAAAACTTCTATATCACTATCGCAAAGACTTGCAGTGGGTTCATCAAAAGCTATCACTTTCAAGTCTCTACTATAGGCTTTCATAATTTCTACCATTTGCTGATGTGCTATACTTATATTTGCAACTTTTTCAGTGGCATCTATCGGTAAACCAAATTCATCAATTATCTTCTGTGCATCGGCAAACATCTTCTTATTGTTTATTAAACCATTTCTACCAATCGGTAATCTACCTAAGAAAATATTTTCGGCAACACTAAGATCTACCAACACCTGTCTTTCTTGATATATAACACTAATTCCAAAGTCTATTGCTTCACTAGGATTATTAAAATGAATCACATCACCATTAAGTAGATACTTGCCACTTGTTGGTTGATAATCTCCATTCAGTATTTTTAGCAAGGTGGACTTTCCAGCGCCATTCTCCCCTAAAAATGCTAGTACTTCACCACTTTTAACTTCAAAACTAATATTATCAAGAGCCTTTACACCAGGAAAATACTTTGTTATCTTGTCAAACTGTAACACGTTTTGCACGATACTCCTCCTTATATACAAACTCGAAACATTTACACTTAATCTCTTATGTCTATAAACATTATAATCTATTCCATAAGTAACTTCGTCA
>JABXKX010000196.1 GCA_013619035.1 Peptostreptococcaceae bacterium | reverse complement strand
AAATGTAACAGCCTTTAGATTAAATCATATTGATGGCATCTCTAGGACACTTTTCAGCACATAAGCCACATCCCACACACTTCTCAGGATCAACCTCGTGTACTTTTTTCACTTCACCTTCAATAGCACTTACTGGACAAACTTTCTTACAGATTGTACAGCCTATACAAAGGTCGTCAATAATTTTTGCTGTTTTACGTTTCTCAAACTCAGCTTCAATCGCTTTTGTAGGACACTTTTCAGCACAGATCATACAGTTTGTACACTTTGTATAATCTATCGTTGCAACATTGTCTATTACATGAATCGCATCAAATGGACAAGCTCGTTCACAAATACCACAAGCAATACATGCTTCATTACAGTTTTTCTTAACGAATCCACCTTTTTCAAGGTTACTACATGCAACCACTACAAATTGCTCTTTAGGAATCATCGAAATGATATGTTTTGGACAGATGTCTACACATTTACCACATGCAACACATTTATCTGGATTCACTCTAGCCAAATGATTTTCATCAATGACAATGGCATCAAATGGACATATATCTGCACATGATCCAAATCCGATACAACCAAAGTGACAAGCTTTTGAACCACCAGAAATCATATTAGCAGCTACACAACTATCAATACCATGGTATGTGAACTCTTCTTTACAAACACCTAATTTACCTGTACACAATACTTTAGCAACTTGTGGATCATCTGCTGATGCATCAACACCCATAATTTGAGCCACTGCATCAGCACATTCAGCACCACCAACAGGACAACCATTGACAGGCGCTTCTCCATTTACAACAGCATTAGCAAATGCCATACAGCCAGGGTAACCACAGCCACCACAGTTTGCTAATGGTAATGCTTCATTAACTAATTCTACTCTCGGATCTATTTCTACTGCAAATTTCTGTGATGCAAATGCAAGACCTGCACCAAATACCAATCCCAAACCTCCAAGGCTGGCAACTGATTTAATGATTAAATCAAAATCTAAATTCATTGTTGCCTCCTATACTAAACCTGAGAAACCAAGGAATGCCATTGCCATCATACTTGCTGATATCAATGCAATTGGGAATCCTTTAAATGGTTCTGGAATATCCGAAATTTCTAATTTTTCTCTAATACCAGCAAATAATACGATTGCTAGTGTAAAACCAAGTGCTGCACCAACTGAATGGGCAATTACTTGTGGTAAGTTATAACCAAATTGAATATTTAAAAGCGCAAGACCAAGTACCGCACAGTTAGTTGTAATCAGTGGTAAGAAAACACCAAGTGCTTGATAAAGTGCTGGGCTAACTTTCTGAAGTACAATTTCAACAAACTGTACCAAAGAAGCGATAACTAAGATAAATGCTATCGTTTGTAAGTATTCAATTCCGAACTGCTTTAAAATTAATTCATTAACAAAATAAGTAATGATACCAGCCATTGTCATTACAAATGTAACAGCCATACCCATACCTAATGCCGTATCTACTTTTTTAGATACTCCCAAGAAAGGACAAATCCCTAGGAATCTAGATAAAACAAAGTTGTTTACCAAGATGGCGCTGACAATGATGACAAATAAACTTGTATTTTCCATATCAAACCTCCTAGTTATTTAGCTCTTGATGCTTTAGTAGCATTAATAAACGCTAGTAATAATCCTAATGCCAAGAAAGCACCTGCTGGTAAAATCATGATTACTGCAGGTTCAAACCACTCTGGTAATACTTGAATACCAAATACTGAACCATTACCAGGAATTTCTCTAATAATACCTAATATAGTCAATGCTAAAGTAAATCCAAGACCCATACCAATACCATCTAATGCTGAATTGATCGGACCATTTTTAAATGCAAAAGCTTCCGCTCTAGCAAGAATCAAACAGTTTACAACAATCAATGGAATAAACAGACCTAAACTCTTATCCAGATCTGGTAAATATGCTTTCATGAATAATCCTACCATTGTTACAAATGTTGCAATAACAACGATGAAGATCGGAATTCTAATTTTATTTGGAATAATTTTTCTCATTAAAGAGATAACAATATTCGCTAGTACTAGTACAACTGTGGTTGCAGCACCCATGGCAAAACCATCTGTAGCAGATGTCGTTACAGCGAGGGTTGGACACATACCAAGTAGTTGAACAAATATAGGGTTTTCTTTAAATAACCCATTGGTTAAATGTTTCATTCGCATAACCACACCTCCTATTTAAATGTATCGATGACCAATTGGCCATAGTTTACGCCTTTAGTAACTGCTGCTGAAGTAATTGTCGCACCAGAAATCGATTGAATTGCATTCATGCCTTCTGCGACTTCAATTTTTAAAACTTCAATTGGAGTACTTACAGTTAAAGCATCATATTGTTTATAAAAATCTTCCGTTTTAGCTTTAGCACCTAATCCAGGTGTTTCATTTGGTGTATCTACTCTAACACCTTGAATCGTACCATCTAATGAAAAGCCTACAGTAACACCAACAGCACCACCATAACCATTAGGAAGTGTTTTTATAACAAATCCGATTTTAGTGCCACCTGACATGGCTTCATAAACATCTGCCACGTCTTTATTATTAGCAATAAAATCAGCTGCTGCAGGATGTGCTTCATATACCGCTTCAGCATCATTAGATGCGATTAACATAAAGTCATCCGCTTCAGGGAATACTTCTTGTCTCGCTTCTCTATTGGCAACAACAATATTATCTGCTATTTGATCTTTTGTTACTTCATTTGTAAAGCCAAGTGCAAAAGCAGCAATAACACAAATGGTTAAAAGAACCAAACCTAATTTAATAATTTCTTTCATTATTTACCACCTCCAAATACTTTAGGTGATGAATATTTTTCTATAAGTGGAGCGGCTACATTCATCAATAAGATTGAATAAGAAACCCCCTCTGGATAACCACCAAAACGTCTGATGATTACAGTTAACAAACCACATCCAATGGCAAATATAATTTGTCCTTTTGGATTAATCGGCGAAGAAGAATAATCGGTTGCCATAAAGAAGGCACCTAACATTAAACCACCACCAAGTAATAAGTAAAGTACTAATTCTAAGTCAAATCCATATAAGAAGAATGATAACAATGCTACTGTTCCAATATAAAATACTGGAATTCTATAGTTGATAACACCTCTAAAGATCAAATAAATTCCACCTAATAATAATAGTAGTGCTGAAGTTTCTCCAATAACACCACCGATTTGACCAAAGAACATATCACCAAGGCTTGCAGTTTCTTTTACGGCATCTAATCCGTTACCACCATCAGCTATAGCTTGCTTGATCACGTTTAAAGGTGTTGCTTGAGAAATCGTATGTAACTTAGGTACTGTATAACCAGTCATTCTACCCATCCAACCAGACATCAAGAATGCTCTTGCTGCTAACGCAGGGTTGATGAAGTTATGTCCTAAACCACCAAAGGCATGTTTTGCAATTGCAATTGCAAATACCGCACCAATAATTGGAAGGTAGAATTGGAACTCCAAAGGATTCATTTTAAATGCTGGTAAGTTCATTGCAAGTAAAAGTCCCGTTACAACTGCTGACCAATCATTAATTGTTACAGGTTTACCTCTTAGTTTTTGTATAAGCGCTTCAGTAATAATAGAAGTCACTACTGTCGCCATAATAACCCACAATGCATTTAGTCCAAATATATAAATACCAAAGATTGCAGCTGGTGTTAATGCAATTACAACATCTCGCATAATGGTGCTCGTTTTATCGTTCGAACGAATATGTGGAGATGATGAAAGATTTAATTTATGCTCCATGATACCTCCCTATACTCTTTTTCTTCGAGCCAGCACTTCTTTTTTTGCAACTCTTATCGAGTGAAGTAATGGTCGTTTTGCAGGACAGACAAATGAACAAGAGCCACATTCAATACAATCTAAAACTCTTAATTTTTCAGTCTGTTCATAGTTTCCTCTTAATGCATGTGCATCTAATAACATTGGTTGAATAAATGCCGGGCATATGCTTACGCATTTACCACACTTAATACAGCCACTTGATTCGGGCATATCTGCATCCGCTTCATTCAGACAAAGAACACCTGAAGCTGTTTTAGTTGATGGAATCTCAATAGTTGACATAGAAATACCCATCATAGGACCACCCCAGATTATCTTTCCAATATCATCTGTCACACCACCACATTGTTCAATTATTTCTGAAATCAAAGTACCTGTTTTAATCAAAAGATTTTTGGGTTCTTTAATACCAGAACCAGTTACCGTACAAATTCTTTCAATTAATGGCATACCCAATTGAATCGCATCAGATACAGCTGCTGCAGTAGCAACATTTGAAACAACAACACCCGCTTCTAGTGGTAATCCACCTGAAGGTACTTGTCTTTTAGTACAAGCATAGATTAATTGTTTCTCAGCACCTTGAGGATATTTAGTCTTCAAACCAACAACCTCAATCGAAGAATCTTGTTCAGTTAACTTTGTTAACTTATCCAAAGCATCCAACTTATTGACTTCAATTCCAATGTAACCTTTTTTAACATCTAAAACTTTCATTAATGCTTTAAGACCGTAAACGATACGCTCAGGACTTTCTAACATCAATCGATGATCCGCGGTTAAATATGGTTCACATTCTGCACCATTAAGAATTACAAATTCAATTGCTTTGTTTGGCGGTGGTGATAACTTTACGTGCGTAGGGAAACCCGCACCACCCATACCGACAATACCAGCTTCTTTAATGATGTTTAATATTTCTTTACTATCTAATGTTGAAATATCACCTTTTGGTTTTACTTCTTCACTGATTGTATTCTCACCATCTGACTCTATAACAACGCAAGTTGTTTTGCCCCCTAGAGTTAGTTTCGGAGCCACTTCTTTGACAATACCTGAAACACTACTGTGAACTGGAGCAGATACAAATGATGTGGCTTCGCCAATCTTTTGTCCTACTTTTACATAATCCCCTACTTTCACTATAGCTTCACATGGCGCACCAATATGTTGCTGTAATGGAATGATGACGATTTTTGGATTCACAGATTGTTCTACAGGCTTTTTCTCAGTCGATTTCTTAGCATGTGGTGGATGTATTCCACCTCTAAAAGAAAGAAGACCCATGTTTTACCCCCTTTTAAAATCATTAAGATTTCATCTTAATTGTTCTGTGTTCAAAAGGTTCATTCATTAAATATTATTAACAATATCATATTGAAATTAAATTTTGAATCTAGAGAAATAGTGGAAAAAAACGTCTTGAAAGATTGTTATATTTTTAACAGTTCGCAACTCTTACATCATTCATTTCACTTTGTTTCACGACTTCTCATAAAAAGAACACACTCTATAATATTCTACTATAATAACCCAATAAATCAAATAGCAAACTTTGATTTATTTTATTTTTTTCGGTACACTAAATACTTCTTTACAACAACTTAATAATATCATTTTCACCTAAATTAATGTATAATCTAAATTAAAAACGACATAAGAGGACTAAAATGCGAATTATACCCATAAACTGTGTAACACACGAAACGATATTAGCAAAAACAATTTATAATGATAAAGGCAATATTTTGTTGCGCCAAGGCACCAAATTAACAGAGTCTTTATTAAATAAGGTCAAACACTCAGGCATCAATACAATCTATATTGATGATGGTTATTCTGCGATTGAGATTGAAGATGTCATCAAACCTGAATTAAGGTTTGCTGCCGTTAAGACTATAAAAGAAACCTTTAAAACTATTGAGCAAGACTTAGCCAAAAGACTAGATGGAAACCAACAGCTCAATAAACGACTACAAGCAAAAGTCATGAGCAAATATGTTGACAGCTTAAAAGGCATGTCTGATGCGATAATAGATGATATTTTAAAATCTCATAATCTTCTTGTGAATATCATTGATATCAAACATGTAGGGGAATATACTTATGAACATTCTTTAAATGTTGCCATACTGTCTCTTATAACTGGTATTGAATTAAGATTAAGTCGACATGATTTATTCTCGTTATTTACAGGGGCCATTTTACATGATATCGGTAAAGTATTTCTAGATAAACATGTTTTAGAAGCTGGCGATGAAAGAACTGACTTACAAGACCTTGCTTACCAAGCCCATACTGATTTAGGTTATAATTACCTTAAAGAGAATAGTGGGTTTTCGGCAACATCTAAAATTATTATCCTGCAACATCACGAACATTATGATGGTACTGGGTACCCTCAGGGCACTAGTGGTGATGCGATCCATAAAAATTCGAGAATTGTCTCTATATGTGATACTTATGATAAATTAACATCTGATAGTGAAAACTCACCAAGTGTACCAGCCAATGAAGCGATTGAGTACATAATGGGGAATGCAGGAACCAAATTTGATTTTGATATTGCAAATGTTTTTGTAAGAAAGATAAATCCTTATCCAATTGGTACGCTCGTTGAATTATCCAATGGTAAAAAGGCTGTTGTTATGGATACCAATTTAGATTTCCCACTGAGACCAATTGTACAAGAATTAGAACTTATCAATGGGAATGTAGAAAAGAAAGGCATGATAGATTTGATGAAAATTAGTGATGTCACCATTATTAAGATTAGGTATTTGGATATTAGAAATGAAGAAAAATAAAGAAAATCTAGGTGTATTCCTTATCATTGTATCGGCATTTGCTTATGCTCTTATGCCGATATTTTCAATTAATGCGTTAAAATCAGGTACTGCTGTATCTACTTTATTGTTTACTAGATTTAGTTTAGCAGCTCTTTTTTTATGGGCTTATATAGTCATAAAAAAAGTACCTTATAAAACCAGTACTTTAAATCTGCTCTACATCATCAGCATAGGACTATTAGGATTTACAGTGGCCTCTGTCTCAATTTATACAGCTTATAAGTATATCTCGGGTTCAGTAACAACACTTATCTTATTTACACATCCTATTTTTGTTATGATATTTGATAAGTTTTTGATGAAACGTAAAACAACAAAGAAAAAAATCATGGCCATTATACTAACAACTCTTGGGCTGGTGCTCGTATTATATGTTAAAGAACCTTTACATATAAAAGGGATTATTTTCAGTTTTATCGCATCAATCACTTATGGTGCATACTGTTTAGGACTGTCTGAGAAGAATACCCAAAAGCTCAGTGGTGTAGTGGTGACTGCTTATGTTGCAACTGTTACGGCTACCGCTACTGCGATACAATGTCTTTACGACAGTGCACCTCTAATTCCAACAACATCAGATGCCATTTATAGTGCTGTATTACTTGCTCTTATTTCAACTATTTTGGCTTCGATTACATTCTATGAAGGCCTCAGCATTATCGGTCCAAGTTCAGCAACCCTAATAAGTTCTGTTGAACCGATGTTCGTTGTCATCTTTAGTGCATTATTTTTACATGAAGTTATGACTTTAAATACCATCGTAGGTGGCCTTATTATTATCTTAGGTATTGTTATATTGGAATACAAAAAGTAGGTTTAATACCTACTTTTTTAATTGATTTGCTAATTTAATGATTTCTTCTAATCGATTCACATACTCTTCAAATTCTTTTCTACCTTGCGTCGTTAACGTATATCGAGTTCTTGGTTTATTCTTTTCAAAATCCTTAACCACCTCAACACAAGAGGCTGCGTTTAATTTCGACATATGTGTGCTAATATTGCCATCCGTTGCCCCAGTCAATTCTTTAATTTCCTTAAATGTTTTTGTGCCAGTTAATAAACAAGAGACAATGGCAATTCTAATCTTGGATTGAAAAATATCAGGAATCGAGTTGAGTTCCATTGACCTCACTCCTCTCGTTATATTTCTTTAAGTATAAACCTGTAAATAATAAGGTGAAAGGTAAAACGATCGGTCCTAGAGCACCTAGTGTATACGTCATACTCCCAATAGGGAAATAACCATAAATAAAAGCTATGATTAAGTATACACTACCTACATGTTTAAAGATATTTAGACTTGTTAGTACCGCTGTCATGATAAGTGCAATACCAAGTCCAAATACCACAACAGAAAAATTATTAGTAGTGGTTACAATCGTAGTGATATTAGGATCACTCATGTGACTGACAGAAACCCTAGTCGGCATTGCTTGTAAAAATAGAATCAGTATCCACAGAATCATAAGATGTCTTTCTAGACCAATTAAGGGTTGTTTCTTTACAACACTTCTATAGATAAGTGTTGCCAAAATAATAAATATAACAGGTATTGCATATACAAGAAATTGATACTCATTATAAAAAGCCATTGTTGCTTCCATATTCATACTTTGTATCCATTGTAAAATACTCATCATTGAAAATAAAACACCCCAAAGTATAAAAATCTTACTGAATCCACTAAAGGATTTCCTAGTTTTTTCTATGATACCCTTAATTAAAGAAATATCATCTACTGCATTTTCTAATGCTTGTTTTTCCATGTTAACCTCCTTTTATAAAAGTACTTTGTAAAACAAAGTTAACATATTCAGATGTGTTAAACAAGTCTTTTTTAAGAAAAGAATGTAAAAAAATAAGCATGTGCATTACGACTGCACATACTTTCTTAATTCCGATAACATATAGAAGGAACCAAATCCTAATTTTCTTTCTTTCGTCTTCTGAGCCATTTCAAAAGCCTTTTTTACATCTTTTTCTATGATAAGATTTTTATACCCTAATGCACTTAATTTTTCTTTTAAATCTTCTGCTTTTAGTTTTCTAAAACTATTTGCCTCAGTCACAATCATCTGCTTAAAATACGGTTCTAAGGCGATTAATGCTTCATCGATATCTTTATCCCTTAACACAGCAACAACACCTGTTAAATCCTTAATATCCAAGGATTCAAGGTTCTCTTTAAGCGCCATTAAACTCTCATGATTGTGTGCACCATCTAAGATCCAATCGTTGATGCATTCAAAACGGCCTTCAAAAGTCGTTTTTTCTATACCCATAAGAAGTTGATCTTTAGAAACATTAGAATAACCTCTTTCATTAAGGTTTGAGATACATTCAATCACACCAATAATATTTTGAGCTTGATGTTTCCCTATCAACTGAGAATTAATGTTTAAACCTATGTATTCAAAGGTCATTTGTTTAGACAACTTAACATCATCTGAATAACTAAATGTTTTTAAAGTAGTCATTTTCTGATCACACACAGTCTCTAATACTGCCATAACCTCATCATCTTGAGGATGTGTTATTAAGACTGAATTATTTTTAATCACACCCGATTTCTCAGTTGCGATTGCTTTTAATGTTGTCCCTAAAAATCCTTGATGGTCAAGTGATATAGGTGTAATAACAGACAAGATACTATGATCCATTACATTTGTACAGTCATTTTCTCCACCCATTGCTACTTCCACTACAGCAAAATCCACATGTTCTTTGTAGAAATAAACATACATCATCGCGGCAATAATCTCATATTCTGTTGGATGTTCAAACCCATCACTTATCATTTCAGTGATTTCAGTTTTAAGTAAATCAGCAATTTCTAAAAGCAACCTATCTGAAATAGGTTCGTTGTTTACTAAAAACATATGATTAAAACTGATAATAGATGGCGTGGAAAACTGCCCCACTTTGTATCCTGCTTCATCTAAAATAGTTCTTAGTAAAGTGGCAGTAGAACCTTTGCCATTGGTACCTGTAATATGAATGATATCCATTTTATTCTGAGGATTATCCAATCGATTAAGTAGTTCTTTAACACGGCTTAAGCCAGGCTTGATACCATATGATCTAATTTCTTCTATCCAATTGTTAAATGATTTTATATCCATAATTACCTCTAAGAAAAGGCGGATTTCTCCGCCCTCTTTCTACATTTTAGATTTCATTGCTTCTATACGTTCAACAACATTGTCTAACATTTCTTGATACTTAGCTTGCTTTTCTTTTTCAGCATTAATCAGTTTGTCAGGTGCTTTTTTAACAAATCCTTCATTAGAAAGTTTTCTAACAACTCTTTCTACTTCTGATTCCAATTTTGCTTTTTCCTTTTCCAATCTTTCAACTTCTTTTGTAAAGTCAACTAGATCAGCTAAAGGTAAGAATAATTCAGCACCTTCAGTTACAACAGCAATTGCATCTTCAGGAATATTAGATTTTTCTGTTTCAATAATGATTTCAGACGCTGAAGCCAGTGCCTCAAAGTACCCTGAATTTGTACTGAACAGATTAGAAATTTCTTCGTTTGATAAAACGATGATTTTCGCTTTTCTAGATGGCTTAACATCCATTTCAGTTCTTACGTTACGAACATTTCTAATCGCATTCATGATTAATGTCATCTCTTTTTCTTTAGATGCATTGGTATATTTTTCAGTAACCACTGGCCACTCACTAATAATTAAATCATTCTTTGTATTTGGTAAATGACTCCAAATCTCTTCCGTGATAAATGGCATGAAAGGATGTAATAACTTAACAATATCTTTTAATACTTTAACCAGTACTTTTTGAACCGTTACACGCTCTTCTTCGTTATCACTGTAAAGACGTTTCTTAGATAGTTCAATATACCAATCACAGTACTCATCCCAAACAAACTCATAGATCTTATCTGCTGCAATACCCAATTCATATTTGTCTAAGTTTGTAGTTACTTCTTTTATAGTTGCATTTAACTTTGATAAAATCCATTCATCAGATAATTCTAAAGACTCATCTCCAGTCAATGTATAATCATTATCTTCTAAACCCATCAGTACAAATCTAGAGGCATTCCATAATTTATTGGCAAAGTTTCTTGAAGCTTCTACTTTTTCCATATAGAAACGGAAGTCATTTCCTGGAGAGTTTCCTGTACATAACATGAATCTTAAAGCATCTGCTCCATATTGATCAATTACATCTAATGGATCAATACCATTTCCAGATGACTTAGACATTTTTCTACCATCGTTCGCTCTTACAAGACCATGAATTAATGCATCTTTAAATGGCGCTTCACCCATTTGCTCTAATCCACTAAACAGCATTCTTGCTACCCAGAAGAAGATGATATCATAGCCAGTTACTAGAACATTTGTAGGATAGAAATAATCTAATTCTGGTGTTTTATCAGGCCAACCTAAAGTTGAGAATGGCCATAACGCAGATGAGAACCATGTATCTAACACATCTGGATCTTGTGTAAAGTTTGTGTGTCCACAAGCTGTACATACATCCGGCATCTCTTTTGAAACATGTACTTTCTTACATGAATCACAATAGAAGGCAGGTATTCTATGTCCCCACCATAATTGTCTTGAGATACACCAATCTCTTACATTGTCCATCCAAGAGAAGTATGTTTTTTCAAATCGCTCAGGTACGAATTTCATATCACCATTATGAACCGCTTCATTAGCAGGCTTTGCTAACTCTTCCATCTTCACAAACCATTGGTCAGAAAGCATTGGCTCAATTACAGTATGACATCTATAACATGTTCCAACATTGTGATCATGCGGTTTAATTTGTACGATTAAATCAGCAGCTTCTAAATCTTTAACAAGTGCTTTTCTACACTCATAACGATCCATACCTTCGTACTTTCCAGCTAATTTATTCATAGTTGCATCTTCATTCATAACAATGATTTGCTCTAAATCATGTCTTTTTCCGATTTCAAAGTCATTTGGATCATGTGCAGGTGTAACTTTTAAAGCACCAGTTCCAAGTTCAATATCTACGTAATGATCTCCAACGATTGGTAATTCTCTACCTACGATTGGTAAAATACATGTCTTTCCGATTAAATGTTTGTATCTATCGTCATCAGGATTTACAGCTACAGCAGTATCTCCTATTAATGTTTCAGGTCTAGTTGTGGCAATTTCTAAGAATTCATCAGAATCTTTGATGAAGTATTTGATATGCCAGAAGTTACCTTCTTTTTCTTCATGATCTACTTCAGCATCCGATAAAGTCGTCTGACAATCTGGACACCAGTTATTTAAACGGTAACCTTTATAGATATAACCTTTTTCAAATAATTTAATAAAAACTTCAGTTACGGCTTTATTACAACCCTCATCTAAAGTAAATCTCTCTTTTGACCAGTCACAAGAGTTACCCAACTTTTTCATTTGGTTTACAATTCTGCCACCGTATTCTTTTCTCCACGCCCATGCATGTTCTAAGAATTTTTCACGACCGAGTTCTTCTTTAGAAATACCTTCTGTATTTCTTAAGTGTTCAAGAACTTTAACTTCTGTTGCAATCGAAGCATGGTCTGTTCCCGGAAGCCAAAGTGCTTCATAACCTTGCATTCTTTTAAAACGAATCAATACATCTTGTAATGTATGATCAAGTGCATGACCCATATGTAGTTGTCCTGTAATATTTGGAGGTGGCAAGACGATTGTATAAGGTTCTTTCTCGCTATTTACATTGGCTTCAAACGCCTTTGTATCTTCCCACTGCTGATAAATCTTCTCTTCAAATGACTTGGGATCATATGTCTTACCCATTTTTAATTCTGTCATTTCAAACTCCTTTCAAAAAATATAAAAAATCTTCCATCCCATCATGGGACGAAAGATCGCGGTACCACCCAAATTCCAATGCATTGCATTGACACTCATTATAGACGTAACGTGTCATCTCCCGGCTTAACCTACTTCATTCAGTACAGCATCTCCAAAGCTACCTTCAACAGTCTTTTGCTTAGAAAACTTTCACCTTATGTTTTCCTCTCTAAAAGCAAGTATTGTCTACTCCTCTTTTTCACTGATTTTATATCATTATAATGTACTGAATTACGCATGTCAAGCTAACAGACTAACAACTTATTAGTTGTAGTGCTAACAACTTACCGTTATAGTGTTAACAGCTTACCAATTTTAAAGAGTATCTTCTTTCAAGATAATGAATCAAATCTCTAGCCATATCTACATAGCCTGAATTTAATACACTCCATTCTTCTTGATAATTTACATAAATCTGACGTCTAACTGTCATTGATGGTAAAAAAGGATCGCCTTCAAACGTTGTATTATCTTTATACAAACACAACCGCGTGACTCTTCCAAATCCTTTTTCAAGTGTTACTGGATCAATACCATTTTCCACAATATCTGTGTGAACAAGTGCAAACCAGTAAATATCATTGATACTACCATCTATATAGCCGTACTGTTTATTTGCTTTATTAACTCTAATATTGTACTTGTATCTACTCATATGAACCTCCCTGGATAAAGCCCACTTTAGTTCTCTTCAACTCTCTTTTTCTATCTTATATATCCCCATATTTTTGAGTAGATAAACATTTATTTTACTTTGGGGACTCAATCATTCCAGTAAATAATAAGTATTGTTTTTTGTCGTCCTGTTCTGTCGTTCGATTTGATTCTACTAAGTCATGAATATAGTCTACAACTTTTGTATACTCTTCTTCGGTCAAAGCTACTTTTGTTGCAAACAACGTTCCCTTCTCATCATCACTGTTAAGTTCTCTTAAAGCACTTAAAAATTCTTTTTTCCCTTCATCAAATATATTAGAAACTATAATTTCTTTTTCATTGATATAACCATCTGTGATGGTATTGTTTTCATCTTCTATTTTAATAGACTTAGCTACTGGAAGATAAAACTTAGCTGTTATACCATTAACATTTTCTGTATGATGCAATTCTAAAACATTAATTTCAACAAGCTTCTTAACATGATAATGTATGTTTGCTGGAACTTCACCCATAAAAACTGCCATTTGCTTTACTGTAGCAGGTTTGCCTAGCGTATAATAATTTCTTAAAACTTTCATACGGATCGGATTGGATATTATTTTAATTTCACTCATTGTTTTTAACGTTATGCTATCCTTCATATTCAGTCCCTCCAACATATTAATACAATTCCTACACTCAGTATACAACATATTTTAACGGTTGATAAGTTTTATCGATAAAACTCTTACTTGAAAAATATACTCATAAAGATATAATGGTTACGGAGGACAATATGGATAATTTATTTATAAGATCAGCTATGCTTCTTGGAGAAGACGGCATAGAAAAATTGAAAACGAAAAAAATAGCTGTTTTTGGTATCGGCGGTGTCGGTTCATTTGTTGTTGAAGCACTCGCACGCTCAGGTGTTGGCCACTTAGTATTAATCGACTTTGATGATATAGCGGCCTCAAATATCAATAGACAAATTCATGCCAATATTGAAACGGTTGGTACTTTAAAAGTTGATGCTATGAAAACACGCATTCTAAAAATCAATCCAGACATTAACGTAACGGCATTACCTCTTTTATACAATAAAGAAACCAGCGAAAGTATTTTAACAGATGATATAGACTATGTTGTAGACGCAATAGACATGGTCACGTCTAAGCTTTTATTGATAGAACAATGTAAAGAAAAGAATATCCCAATTGTCTGCAGTATGGGCACTGGTAACAAATTGAATCCTACAATGTTAGAAGTTACCGATATCTCAAAGACATCGGTCTGCCCTCTTGCAAAAGTTATGAGAACAGAACTTAAGAAAAGACGTATCAAAAAAGTAAAGGTTGTGTATTCAAAAGAACAACCACTAAAACCGGTTCAACTTGAATCATCAGATAGTAGAAGAAGTACACCCGGCAGCGTTTCATTTGTACCATCAGTTGCAGGTATGATACTCGCTTCAGAAGTTATAAAAGATATTTTAGAAATATAAATAGGAGGTTCTATGAAAAACCTTTATTTTGAATTGTTTAAAGTTTTCTTTAAGATTGGTGCTTTTACATTTGGCGGTGGTTACGCGATGTTACCACTCATTGAAGAGGAAATTGTCGAACATAAGAAGTGGGTTAAAAAAGAAGACATATATGATTTTTTTGCAGTCTCTCAATCCTTTCCAGGCGCTATAGCCATTAACACCTCTACACTGGTTGGTTATAAGGTCGCCGGAAAAAAAGGCGCTATTGCAGCAACATTCGGGGTTATTTTACCTTCATTTTTAATCATTACAATTATTGCAACATTTTTTTCAAAAATAGCAGATTTATCAGTTGTTAAAGCTATATTTTCTGGCATCAACGGCGCTGTTATCGTATTAATCTTGTTAGCCGCTAGAAAAATGTTGAAAATTGCATTACATGATGCATTAAGTGTGTTACTTGTTATTATAACTGTCGCCATCATACTCTTTACAAATATCAGTCCCATCTTTTTAATTATAGGTGGTGCTCTCATAGGACTATTACTGTATGTTTATAATCATCACTACAAAACGAAATGAGGTAAGGTATGATATTAATTGAACTTTTTATATCTTTCTTTAGAATTGGATTATTCAGCTTTGGTGGTGGCTATGCGATGATTCCGCTGATTTCAGATGTCATTACTAAAAAAGGTTGGCTTCTACAGGAAGAATTTGTACAAATTATCGGAATAGCAGAAATGACACCCGGTCCAATAGCAGTTAATGCAGCAACATTTGTTGGTTATAAAACAGCAGGTGTCTGGGGTTCTGTATTTGCAACTTTAGGGGTTGCAACACCCTCATTATTACTGATTTTATTTATTTCCGGCATTTTCTTTAAATACAATGACCATCCCATTACAAAACATATTTTTATTGGGATTCGTCCAGTTATTGCTGGTTTGATTCTTTCATCAGCACTGATTATGGCAAGATCCACAATTTTAGTTGGTGGTCACGTAGAAGGTAGTTCGTTTAATTTTGAAACTTTTATTATCACTATAACAGTTTTAATCATTGCATCGATGAAAAAGATACATCCCATCATTTTGATATGTATCGCTGGATTACTCGGTTATTTTTCAATGTATTTTTAAAAGGTATCGGCTTAGCCGATACCTATTTCTTTAACAATATTTTTTACATGAATCTCAAAACTATCAAAAACCGTCATACTGAGTTCTGAAGGATCAATCAATTCGTTCAATCTAGGATGACAGAAAACCACACCTGATACCCCTCGCATTCTGAAGGATTCAATAATACTGATTAACCTTATCTTACAGGCTTCTTCATCTTCTAATAAATCATCAATATCATTTATAAGTTTGATGTCAGGTATAACAACTTGTATACCCGCTCTATTGAGAGCATGAATATAAACCTCAGATTGCATAGAATCTCTAGAACCGATTACAAGTACTTTACTTATATGAGAAGCAGTAATTTCTTGTCCCAAAACTTCACCTATATGTACAACAGGAATACTGATATTTCTTCTAATATCTTTTACAATCTCATGCATTGATTCTTCGCATAACACCAATAATTCAGCGCCTGATTGCCTGAGTACATCAGCATGATAAATCACTTCTTTTAGATAGTGTGCCCTATTTTTTTTAATAGACAACTCACTTTTATCAAAGTTATAAACCATACTTTTAAGTGAATACTGTGGTCCCATTTGCAAAGCAAGTTGACGGTTCAAGGCATCTAAATATTTGATTGTTATTTTGTAATCCAAACTCCCCATTAATCCAACAGTTTTCATAATGCCTCCATGATAAATATACCATGAAATATGAGATTTACAAAGAGTCACTCAAATTATTAACCAACCATTCTCCCAGTCGTTTTGTATCCGCTTTAACTTCTAGATAACTCGTAGAACCATATGATTTTTTATTTTTTATCGCCACTTCACATGAGAGATAATCATAGACATCCATTTCTATAAGCGGTGAGTATCTTTTATATGTTTTTAAATCCAATGTCATTAAATCAACCGAATGATCGATACAACATTTTACAACGGCACCAGTTATATGATGCGCTTCTCTAAATGGCATGTTTTTAGATACCAAATAGTCTGCGAGTTCTGTTGCATTTAAAAATCCAGCTTCAGTTGCTTTAGACATGTTATCACCATTAAAGGTCATAGACTCTAACATTTTACTATAAACCTTAGAAACTATTTCTACGGTTTCAACACTGTCAAACAACCCTTCTTTATCTTCTTGCATATCTTTGTTATAAGAAAGAGGTAAGCCTTTCATAACGGTTAGAATGTTCATTAGATTGCCATAAACTCTACCCGTTTTTCCTCTTGCCAGTTCACAAGCATCTGGATTTTTTTTCTGAGGCATCAAACTAGATCCTGTGGAGAAGGCATCTGATATAGTTACAAAATCAAATGCTTGAGTATTCCATACAATCAAGTCTTCAGATAATCGACTGTAATGCATCATAACAATGGCTAAAGCACTGTTCATTTCAATAACAAAATCTCTATCACTTACAGCATCGAGTGCATTGCCTGAAACTTGAAGAAATCCTAACTGTTCTTTAAGATACTCTCTATCGGTTTCATAATTGGTGCCTGATAAAGCACCGGAACCAAGTGGTAATACGAGTGTACGTTTTAGTACATCATCTAACCGTTCGATATCTCGTTTAAACATATGGACATAGGCATTTAAATGAAATCCTAAAAGTATGGGTTGCGCTTTCTGTAAATGGGTCATACCGGGCAAAATCAATTCACCATGTTGTTCTGTTAATTTTACCAAAGTGGACATCACAGCATGCAACTCTTCTTTTATTCTTTTAATGGCATACTTCACATACAATCTCAAATCTGTAGCGACTTGATCATTTCTACTTCTAGCTGTATGCATTTTTTTAGCCAAATCACCCAATTTCTCAGTAAGCAATCTTTCTATACACATATGAATGTCTTCATCGGATAACTCGAAAGATAAGTTTCCATCCATAAAATCGGCTTTTATATTTTGAAGTGCTTCTAAAAGTTGATTGCATTCCGATTCTGAAAGGATCTGGATTTTAGTCAACATCTGTATATGTGCCACCGATCCTTCAATGTCTTCAAGACATAATTTTTTATCAAATGGGATGGAAGCATTAAATACTTCCATCAACACATCTGTTTTTTCACTAAAGCGCCCCTGCCATGCCTTCATTTTTGACCTCCTCATAAACCATTATCTTAGCATCTGAATGCCCCGTTTTATAAAATTCACTTTGTTTTATCTGGCTCATTTTTAATGGTAAAGTAAATAAGTTAATAAAGCCTTCAGCATCTTTCTGATTGTAAACATCATCTTCACCAAAAGTCACGTATTCCATATCATACAATGAGTTTTCAGAGGTTGATGCAATGGCACTTACTTGTCCTTTAAATAACGTCAGTTTAACTTTGCCACTAACAACTTCCTGTGTTTTATTGATAAATGCATCCAATGAAAACTTAAGTGGTGAAAACCACAGACCGTCATAAACCAAATCAGAATATATCGTTGAGACCATTTTTTTTGTATTCATAGTTGCTCTATCAAGTACTAAATTTTCAAGTGCCTGATGTGCCTCATGTAAAATAGTGCCACCCGGTGTTTCATACACACCTCTTGATTTCATGCCCACCAAACGATTCTCTACGATATCAATAACACCAACATGATGAACACTTCCCATATCATTTAATGTTTTTAATACAGTCTTACCAATCATTTTTTCATCATTAACCGCAACGGGTATACCTTTTTCAAAAGTAACGGTAACAACTTCTGGAATATCAGGTGTTTGTGCAAGTGGTTTTACCCATTTGTAAACATCTTCTTCATGAGATGACCACGGATCTTCTAAATTACCACCTTCATGGCTGATATGAAATAGGTTTTCATCTCTCGAGTAAATATTCTTTTTTGTAACACTTAAAGGAATATTGTACTTCTTTGCATATTCAATACAGTCTTCTCTAGATTTTAATGTCCACTCACGCCATGGTGCTATAATCTTTATATGAGGTGCCAGTGCAATGATGCCAGCTTCAAATCTCACTTGATCATTTCCTTTTCCTGTTGCACCATGAGCGATGGCTTCTGCGCCTTCTAACTCAGCTATTTCAACTAATTTTTCTGCTATTAAAGGTCTAGCATACGCTGTTCCTAATAAATACTTAGACTCATATACAGCTCCTGCTTTAATACCTTGGAATACAAACTGATCAACAAAACTTTCTGTTGCATCTACAATATAAACTTTTTTAGCGCCAACATCTAAAGCTTTCTTTGAAACCATTTCATAATCTTCTTTTTGTCCAACATCTATACAGACTGCAATGACTTCATAATCCTTTTCAACTTCTAACCACTTCAAAATTACAGATGTATCTAAACCACCTGAGTAAGCTAATACGACCTTTTTCATACGTCACCTCCAAAAAATAAAAAAATACCCCTCATGGATATTTATACAGAACTCTAATCCATACTTGGGACGATATAAACCGCGGTGCCACCCAAATTAGCTAATGCTCTCTCTTTCAGTACGGATAAATCGATACCTATTCCTTTTAACGGCGGACACCCGGCTTGTCTTACTTATTTTCTTACAAGCTGCTCCAAAAGGTTCTCAATACTATCAAACATTGACTAGGCTCACACCATCCCTAGCTCGCTGTACGTTATCCAGTACATTATCCTTTTATTTGCGCATTTCCTTTATTTGAAAGTAATTATACATACTTATGCATAAATAGTCAATACTTTATTTTAAAAAAATTTAATTTATCTAATTTACTGATGATATAATAGGATACAAGG
>JABXKX010000495.1 GCA_013619035.1 Peptostreptococcaceae bacterium | reverse complement strand
ATAAGATAATCACCATTTATTATTTCTTTGTTATTTAATATATTCTCAATCATTTGAATTTTCTTAGATAATTTTTTATACTCTACAGCACTTTCTTCATCGGTAAATGTGTTGTTTATCGCTTCATTTTCAATCGACAGCTTCAAATCTTTTACTCTTGATACCAATTGATTGTAAGCTTCTTTGGACTCTTTCAGCTCAAATTCAGTCTTTATGCCATTATCAACTAATTTCTTGTCGTTATTGTATTTTTCTTCTGCCGCTAAAAGACTTGACTTGGCATCAGCAAGAGAGTTTTGAAGTTGTAGTGTCGTGATATCAGAATGATTCATCTTACTAGAGATTAATTCAAGTTCTTGTTTATAAATATCTAGTTCATTATCTATAAGTGCTTTATCAAATTTTAGTATTTTATCATTTTTTGAAACTTGGTCACCGGTCTTACTAATTATTTCAAGGACTTTTAATTCTATATCCACATTAACACTTTGAACATTCTTTGACTTTACAATACCAAATACTTCAATACTCTCTCTTGTTTCTTCAACTGTTTCTTCTGGTAGATTTTCTAAAGCTTCTGCATTTGAACACCCAACAAAAGCAAATATAATAACACTCATAATTATCACAACTACTAACAAATATTTTCTTTTCATCTTTTTACCCCACCCTTTCATTCGGATTCATTATCATGCCATCCATAACTCTTATAATCCTATTCCCATAAGCTGCTGATTTTTCAGAATGGGTTACTTGTACAATTGTTTTGCCTTTTTCTTTGTTGATTGTTCTAAATAAGTTCATAATATCTTCACCTGTTTTAGAATCGAGGTTACCAATAGGTTCATCCGCTAGAATAATCTCTGGATTATTTATAAGTGCTCTTGCTATCGCCACCCGTTGTTGCTGACCACCGGATAGTTCTCTAGGTGTATGTTTCACCCTGTCTGTAAGACCCACTATATCAAGAATTTCTTTTAAATCCTTTTTATAATTTTTAATTTTTTTCCCATCTAAGAGAATTGGTAACATGATATTGTCTACAACACTTAAATTTGGAATTAGATTATAAAACTGAAATACAAATCCAATATCTCTTCTTCTCATAATACTTTCATGTTTATCCTTCATTACAGATATACCATTACCCAAAACCCTAATTTCTCCGTTTGTAGGTTTATCAAGACCTCCAATTAAATAGAGTAAGGTACTTTTACCAGAACCTGACGGTCCCATAATCGAAACAAATTCACCTTTTACTATTTCAATATTTATGTTTTTAAGCACCTCTAAACTCTCTTTTCCCATTGGGAATGCTTTGGTTAAATTTTGTACTTCAATAACTTTCATAAAAAAACTCCTTACTCATATTTAATGGCCTCAATGATATTCATTTTTGATGTTTTAAAAGATGGAATTAAATTCGATAGTAGTGAAATAACACTGCCACTTATCACGCCAATAATCATCATATCCATTGAATAGTGTATGCCAACTGGTAAATCCATCGTTTTAAGAATAAAGCCAGTTATTATTAAAAAAGCTACGCCACTGATGACACCAGCTATACCACCTACTAAACCACTACATATTGCCTCTACAGATAACATTTTAATCGTTTGAGACTTTGACATACCAACAGACCTCATCATTGCAAAGTTTCTTTTTCTACTTAACATACTTACAATGAAATTATTAAGAATGCCAAATATACCGATCACCATTGCGACAAATGAAAATCCCTTTAGTAACATGAATATCTGATTATTTGCTTCCATATTCTTAACTTGTAATTCATCTAATGTCGAAATCCACGGTTTGGTTCTAGTAAACTTCACTTCTAATGCTTCTTTGACAACTTCAGGTTCTACTGAAGTCTTGATGTAGATATCATCATAGAATTTTAGATTTGCATCTTTTTTCAAGTAGTTTTCTGATACCATGGCCAAACTACCATTATTCATCAAGGTACTTGTAAAGCCGGCAACTGTATAAGTTTTATCAGACTTATCAAACTCAAAGATGATTTCATCACCAACTTTGTAATCAAATTTATCTCTGATCATCGTTGAGAGTATGACACTTCTTTTCTCAACAACATTTTCTATAATCTCATCTTTGTTTCCGATTATTGGGAAATCCCAGTACTCAAAATATTCATAAGGATTTATACCAAATAGACTTCCAATTTCATAATCACGATCTTTAACTTTTACGCCATATGTATTGTAAACGCCAAGGGTATCCTCTACACCTTCAACGGTTTTGATTCTTTGTTCTGTACTTCTGTCATTTCCATATTCATAGTACCAAACATCAAATTTTGCACTATTGTAAACATCTAATACTTCTATACCAACACTATAACTGATTAGATTAATCATCAGAATGCCCGCTATTCCTAATGTTAATAATGAGATGTTATTTAAAATACTTTTATTGTCTTTGATATTTTTTACACCTAAAAATCCAATATTACCGAATATAGGTGTTATCAATTTATACAGTATGATCAACATAAAATTTGTAAACAACGGTACTAAAAATACAATACCTACACATAACAGTAATAGGCATAATACATTAATAATCATGGATGCATCGCCAAAATCTAGTAGTGGTAATGTAAATGATATAATGACCAATAGTAATCCGATAAAATATTTAATGGTTTTCTTATTATACGTTGATTCAATATTCCCAAGGACTACATCCCTAAGTGGTATTTTAGAAATTTTAAGTATTGGCGCTAAAGCACTTAAAACAGAAAGTATGACTGACATACCGAGTGCGATAATGATCTGTGGTAATCCATATACCATGTCGACCTTTAATTTAGAGGCTGCATAAGGATTATCAGCCATAATGGTAGTGATGCCTTTTAAGACCAGTATCCCAAGTCCAATACCGATAAGACCTCCAATAAGGCCATAGAAAAAACTCTCTTTTAACAAGACCAAATCAGTTTTCCGTTTGGTTGCGCCTATGGACCTGAAGGTACCAAGAATCGGCAATTTTTCAGTTACAATAACTTTGAAAGCTGTATAAATTATAAAGACACTGGTTACAACTACTAAGGTTAACATCAGTATAAAAGGTACAATGATGGTATTGATACTCGCATCAATTTCCTCTTGTGATATAGCATCTCTAACTTCATATCTCTTATAATATGTTTTGAGCTCCTTGATGACCTCCTGTACTTCCATCCCTTCTTTACTTTTGATTAGAATTGAATTTGACAACCCTTTCTTGTCCAGTATTTTCTCTGCGGTTGATTTTGGTACAACTATGAGAACCTGATTCCTACTCGGTCTTAATAAACCATCAGAAGATCCTATTTTTGATATTCTGAACTTATGTACCGACTCATTAATAGTAATACTAATGGTATCTCCTAGTTTCAGCCCTAAATTATCAGCATCCAATTCACCTATGATTAAGTCTTTTCCTACAAACTCATCATTTAACTCTTCTTTTATTGTGATTGGATTCATCAGTTCAAGATCATCATACTCATAAGCTTTGATATCAAAACTTACATTCTTATCTTCAATCTGATCGGTATAAGATCCTGAAAATTGTATCATATCAACTTGATATTCTATCAATTCTTCAGCATCTCCAATATCTTTCACCCTAAAGTAATTCGATGGTGAATCTTCATCTGCATGTACAACTATATTGGAAGTCCCAATATTTTTCTTGATCTGTTCCATATACAGATTTTCAAGAGTTCCCTTTAACGATACAGATGCAAAGGTTAAAGCTATGGATAAACTTATTGATAATATAATAAGAAATGTCCGAAACTTTTTTTCTTTTAAACTCTTTAAAGTGTATTTAGTGATTATGTTCATTTTATCCATCCCCTACTGTTTTG
>JABXKX010000240.1 GCA_013619035.1 Peptostreptococcaceae bacterium | reverse complement strand
ATGTTAATTATGATTTATAATTGATTATGAGTTATAACAAAATGATATGTAGATAGAAAGGTAGCAACTAAATGAGAATAGTTTTTAAACAAGCAACATCAGAAGATAATATAACCTTGGAAAGGTTATTTCAATTTTTTGCCCATGATACCAGTGAGTATAGTGGTAAGGAAATAGGTGATGATGGGTTTTACCACGGTTTAAATGATCTTGAAGATTATACGGGTCAGTCTAATTATAGAACTTATTTGATTCAAGTAGATGGCAATTTAGCAGGACTTGTAGTCGTTCGTTTAGAAGAAAAAATAAATTATCTGAGACATTATTTTATAGTTAGAAAACAAAATATTGGATTAGAAGCAGCTCATAGAATCTTTGATATGTTTCCAGGTGATTGGAGAGTATCTACAATGGATTATAATATCCCCGCTATTAAGTTTTGGGAAAAGACATTGGATAAGTTCACAAATACCTGTTATACCAAAATGCGTAGAGAAGATGATAAAGGACCTCAATATGAGTTTTATAGAAGTGAGTGAACCTAAGTTTGTGATAGAGTATGAAATCTACAGAGTTTATATAGTTATGGGATAATGGAGGACGCATGAAACTAGAAAATACAAAGTTAATGTTATACCCATTAGAAATAACCGATTTGGAAAATTTCCTAGAAGGTATTTTTGAGATGGAAGGCATAGTATTTAATGGCTTTGATCTGGATTCAATACAGAAAAGAGCAATCGGTATAAAAATTAAAAAAATGAAACAGCAACAATTAAATCGTCATAACTGGTATACATACTGGTTGATTGTTGATTCCTTAACTGATAATGCGATTGGAACCATTGGATTTAAAGGATTAGAACCTGATAAATCAGCAGAGGTAGGATATAAAATAGTTAAATCTTATGAAGGAAAAGGATACATGAGTAGTGCACTAAAACTCTTGTTAACTTGGGCTTATGATCAGAAAATATGTCAAACCATCACTGCTAGTAAAGTATTGGTTAGTAATATTGGATCGCAAAGAGTGTTAGAAAAAATGGAATTTAAGAAGGTAAGAATCGGTAAAAAAGACATTGACTACTGTTTAAGGAGAAGTGTATGAGAATAACTATAATGATGGGTAGCCCCAAAAAAGAAGGAAACACGGCAACGCTCATTAGACCATTACTTGAGAAACTTAGGAATAAAGGTATCGAATTTGATTATATAACATTATATGATAAGAAGATAAAAGGCTGTATTGGTTGCTATAAGTGTCAAAAGGTAAACGATGTGCCGGGTTGTTCTATAGATGATGATATGAAAGAGGTATATGATTCTATGTTATCAGCTGATGTAATTGTGTTTGCAACACCAATATATACTTGGTTTTGCACTGCACCAATGAAGGCTGTATTAGATCGATCATTTGCTTTTGGTAAACACTATGATAAAACATGTTTTGATCAATCTCTTTTAGAAGGAAAGAAATATGCTGTTATTGGAACCTGTGGTGATGAAGTGGCTATTGGAATGGAAAGTTTTGAAACCGCGATGAAAAACTTGTCGAGGTATGCAAAAACGAAATACATTGGTTCGATTGGGATTAGGGATATTAATGGAGTTGAAGACTTCAAAACTAAAGAGGCTACTAAAGCTATAGAGGAGTTTACTGATCTAATTATAGATGAGCAAGCGGTTAAATAACGCCTTATGTAATTAGGCTTTACTTCAAAAGTAATCATGAGGTTACGAATCAATTGAAAGATAGAATTGAAGAGGTTATTAGTCGTAAAGACTTCGTGTAAAATATTGTAATACTAGAATGAGATTATGAGGTGACTATGTTAAGTGAGGTATGTTTTGCAACTGAGTTAGATATTGACTCATGGATGGAAATGGTTACTTCTATTAAAGATAATTTTCCAGGATTGGAAACCTCGGAACAAATGAAAGGTTATCAAGAGACGGTTCTTAAAAACATTAGAAGAGATACAGCATTATGTGTTAAAGAGGATACTAAAGTTGTGGGCATTCTGATATTTTCCTATAAGGGAAGTTGTCTTTCGTGTATGGCGGTACATCCTGATTATAGACGGTTAGGGCTAGCATCTAGATTAGTTGAAAAAATGCTTTCTCTTTTTCCGTCAGATCAAGAGCTATCGGTTTCGACATTTAGAGAAGAGGATCTGAAGGGTGATGCGCCGTGAAGGTTGTATAAGAAATTTGGTTTTGCTGAAGATGATCTGATTGTCGAATTTGATTACCCGCATCAGAAATTTGTGTTAAAAAGATAAATGAAATAAGAAATGATTAATGAAAAGAAAGGAATATAAAAACTTTCTTTTTCTTTTATTAAAAGTAATCAGGAAATTATGGGAACATAAGTGTATATGTTATTATGGTACATGTTGGAGACATACATAAGTAATAATTCATAACTATAGATTAAGTGAGGTTATACATGGCAAAAACAATTCAAGTATTTACGAAAAACAATATTTATCAACATATTGAAGTCATAAAAAATAATAGAAAAAAACGAAGTAAAAATAATGAGTTTTTCATTGAAGGAGCAAAATCTATATCAGGTGCAATAGAAAATAATTGGGAGATTGTATCTCTTATTTACTCAACTGAACGGAAACTATCTAAATGGGCAACGGATATGTTAGAGAGATCAAATGCCTCTGAATATGTTGAACTGCCATATGAATTAATGGTTGAACTCAGCGATAAAAATGAAGACTATTCAGAGCTATTGGCAATTGTTAAAATACCAGAAGATGACCTTTCAAGAATTGAAGTCAAGAGACACTCATTGATTGTTGTCATTGATAGACCTTCTAACCATGGTAACCTAGGGACAATCCTTAGATCTTGTGAAGGACTGGCTATAGATGGTGTTATTCTTTCTGGTCATGCAGTGGATCTTTATGACGTAAAAACTATTAGAGCCAGTTTAGGGACGTTATTTAGAGTACCTGTTGTTAGAGTGGATGCACCAAAAGAAGTCGGTGAATGGTTAAATAAAACCAAAGAAGAATTTTCAGATTTACAGATTATTGGTTCCACTTCAGCGACAGAAAAAATGATTGATGATGTTGATTTTCTAAAACCATCGGTTCTTTTAATTGGCAATGAAACCAGTGGACTCAGTCATAAATTTAAAGAAATGTGTAATGTCATGGTGAAGATACCGATGTATGGCAAAATCACTTCATTTAATGTTGCATGTGCTACATCTATGATGCTTTATGAAGCTGATCGACAAAAAAGGCATCGTCTAGAATAGATTTATGAATAAAAATACGGTTATAAAAAAAAGAGAAAAACAGTTCCTGCTGTTTGTAATATTTGTTCTGATTTTTCTTGGGGGATATCATACCGGTAAAGTTAAAACAACTCAAGAAGCAGAAGGCTTATACATTCAGAGTTATTATAATGATTTAGAAATTGCATTATCTGATGTGGAATCTACTCTTGGTTATTCTGAAAGCTGGCAATTGGATAAAAGCGGTCCTGCTATAAATGGTTTTGAACGATTTAAATCGGACTTATACAACTTACAGAGCGTTTATGATTCTGACTTTATCGTTAAAAGTGAAGTAGGGCTTATAGATATTAATGTTGATTGGATATTTGATCATTTGTTGTCGATTCCAACAGAAGGTTTTATGTACAATACTCATACCATCAGTCATGATGCGTTTGATGCTGATGGTGTGATCAGTGATAGAGAACAAATATTATTAACACTGATGTACGATACAATAGAACCTTTAAGTAAAGAAATGTATGAGTACAGACAAACGGAAAGAACATCAGATGAACTAAAAGATAAAATTATTGAAGTATACGAAGCGCTTCTAGAGGTGTTCAATGAAGAGTTTTTTATGAACTACAATGAAG
>JABXKX010000438.1 GCA_013619035.1 Peptostreptococcaceae bacterium | reverse complement strand
TCTAGATATTTTTCTATTATTTCGTTTACCTCATCGAATTTTTCTAAATTTTTATTATAATGATATGGATCTCTTATAAATAACGACACACCATTAGAGAACACATTGTCAGGCAATAAGTCTAAATCATTATTGGTTGCGCTAGGAGCATTTTTATTCCATCGTTCTCTAGAGATCACCGAAAATACAATATCTTGATATCCATCAGAAGAAGGATGTTGAATTCTGATAAGATAGTATCCAGAATCAAGTGCATATAATAGATCATGGATTGGACTTTCTATATCTTGTTCTTCTTTTATTACAGTTAAGCCTTCCCAATCTTTCGGAAGATACATCATGAAATTGTAGGTATCGTTTTTATAGACATAGAAGTTCTTATGTAAATTTACCATTTTTCTTTCTTTTGGTTTACTTCCGACTTCAAACTCACTGTAGATTTGATAACTCGGATAATTACCTGCACCAAAATCTTTTCCATCTAAAGTCATTTGAGATAGCGAAGTGCTAATTCTATAATTACCATTTTTGAGTCCATCGGTATATATTTCCAGATAAAATCTTTGCCATTTCTCATCATATGCCTTTAACATATAGCCTACAAGATGAAATGCAATATCCGAATCAGGAAGCTCCACTTTTTGCCACACATTGTCCAAGTGTTCTTCAACGGAAAATTGTGCGCCATACATGAATTCATCATTCAGAGTATTGTACCACTTAGCATGAATTTCAATCACACCTTCAGGGTAGATTTCATATTCAGTCTCAAGACCTACACCTTCTAAGGTTACATCACTATTTCTATAAATTCCCTCATCTCCAACTTCAAATTCATCATAGCTTCTATACAGAGGAGACGTAAGTGTTAGCCCATATAACGTTTTACGCTTAAATTCTATAAGGATTCTATACATGCCCTTTTCAAGTAATCCTTTAGTTGGATAAGAAATCCATGCGCTATCTCTATCAATTGTATAAACTAAATCTTCTTCATATAATGAATGTACTTCTTGCCACGATTGTCCATTATATTGTTCTATAACGAAACGACCATTTGTATATACATCATCTTGCATGATCTGACGCCATTTTAGTCGAATAACATCAGTGCTACCACTGTAAATGATTTGTTCTGTTTCTACTGTGTGTGAATGATATTATAAAAGTGTACCACTTAAGACCATTTCGATACTGAAAAAGTTTACCATCTTACAACGATATCCTATAAAATTGAATTGACAAATTTTATAGGAGGTTAAGAAAGGTCGATGATTGAAATGGATATTTATAAAGAAATTCGACATAGCTATCTTCGAGGTGAATCTCAGCGGTCAATCGCTGCTCGCTTAGGAGTAGCACGTCAAACCGTAGCCAAATATTCTAAAGGTGAAACACATCCAGAAAATCGAAAACAGTATGAACGATCCGGTAATGTTATAACGCCAGAAGTTGTTGAGTTTATCAAAGCTTGCTTCAGACTAGACGAACAAGAAAATTTGAAAAAGCAACAACATACTGCAAAACGAATATATGACCGTCTCGTGGATGAAGCTGATTTCATTGGTAGTGAATCTACCATCCGTAAAGCAGCAAGAGAAATACGTCGTGAATTTAGTGTTCCTCCAGAGTCTAATGTGCCGCTATCTTATGAACCCGGCGAAGCGATACAAATAGATTGGGGCGAATTCACTTGTTACCTTGACGGTGTTAAAACCAAGGTATATCTCTTTTGTGGCAGACTTTGCTATAGTTGCGATATCTTTGTTCAAGCATTCAAAAGTGCTAATCAAGAGAGTTTTCTTGAAGCACAACAGCTCATGTTTGATTACTTTGCTGGCATCCCCGAAAGACTAATATTTGACAATGCTAAAGTGGCTGTCAAAGAAGGTTTCGGCTCTCATGCCAAACCACAAAAAAGATACGCTTCTTTTGGAGCACACTATGCTGTAGAATTAACATTCTGCAATCCAGCTAAAGGCAATGAAAAGTCTTTAGTTGAAAATCTTGTTGGTTATGCCAGAAGAAATTTTCTAGTACCAGCACCAAAAGTATCTAGCATTGAAGTGCTTAACAACAAGCTTTGGAAAGATTGTCTGACTTATCGTGCAAAGCACAAAGTTCAAAAGCGATCCAATTCAGTTAGTATCATGTATGAAGAAGAACTGTCGCTTTTAAAAACAATTCCAACTTACCAATTTGATACAAGCAAAACATTAATTGCATCAGTAAATGATTTCTCAACCATACGATTTGATAAAAACCAATACTCAGTACCAGTTAAATATCTAAGAAAACATGTGACTGTTAAAGGTTATGGAAATCATATAAGTATTTTGTATAAAGGGTCTGAAATAGCCAATTACTCAAGAAATTACGGCTCACATCAAACCCAATATAAACTTGAGCATTATCTAGATTTGTTAGAACGAAAACCTCGCTCAATCTACAACGCGAAACCTGTAAAAGAAAACATCTCTAAATCCCTACTTGATTGGGGCCGAAGATTACCTGGTGGTAATAAGGAGATGGTCAAACTCTTACGTCTCTGTGTAGATTATGGTGAAGAACGTATTCTAACAATTAAGGATAAAATACCTGGTCATATCGTTCCAACAGTAGATATGATAAGGAGTCATTTAAACGAACCAACAGAAACACGAGTCGTTTACTTAGCTCAGGATGAAGTTCCAATAGAACCTGTGGATCTTACAAAATACGATAAAAAATACGGAATGGTGGTGCAATAATGGATCAATTAAATTTAAATAAAGAAACAATCGCATTTTATGCCAAGCGACTAAAAATGCCTACACTAAATAGATATCAGGATGTCATTCGACAGTTAGAGAATGATAAAAGCTATGATCAGTTCTTAATTGATTTATTAAAAAATGAAAGTGAGTCTAGGACTGAAAACAGACAGAAACGTCGTTTAAAAGCAGCTAACTTCCCTTATCATAAGACTTTTGACGAAATGAACCTAGAACGTTATGAGCATATCTCTGAAGCAACCTTTCACGAGTTAGCAAGTTGCGATTTTATAAATAAAGGGCAAAACATAGTAATGATTGGAAACACCGGTAGAGGCAAAACTCATTGTTCAATCGCCCTTGGTATAAAAGCCTGCATGCAAGGGTTCAACGTCAAGTTTTATACTGCTGCAAATCTGTCAAATGAACTGATAGAAGCGACAGAGTATAAAAGACTAATTAAGCTTGAAAAACAACTTGCAAAAGTTGATTTACTAATCATTGATGAAGCTTCGTATATCACTTTTAATCGTCATCAGTCTGAACTATTGTTCAAAGTCATAGCTGATAGAGCCGAGAAAAGAAGTGTTATTATTTCCACAAATCTAAAGTTTTCAGATTGGACTGATCTCTTTGAAAATGAAACCATGGTAGCAGCATTAATTGATAGACTGACCTTTAGATCTCATGTTTTAAATATGAATGGTACGTCATACCGAAGTGAACATTCAGATCCTTTGTTGAAGGAGGTGAATGGCCATGTGTAAGCCATCAGAAGAGTATACTCTAGAAGATTGCTTTGAAAAACTCTGTTATGACTATTCTATTATGAAGGATGAACACGATCGATTAAACGCTTATACAGAACTTCTTCAGTCTGTTCTAAAATATCATAAGATTGAATATCCATCTTATGATTCTCCAGAAGAATTAGACTTTTAGCAATACATTAGGGAAATCTCAAATATGACTTTTCCCTAATTTTATATAGTCAGTGGTAAACGAATTCAGTATCGTTTTTAGCATAATGGTAAACGAATTCAGTATCACAAGTGGTAAACAAATTCGGTATCGCGTGGTAAACTTTTTCATTGACATTCGCACTACTGTGACGGTATCTATCGTTTTATAATCGTCCTCGTTATATTCATAATAGGTTAAAC
>JABXKX010000494.1 GCA_013619035.1 Peptostreptococcaceae bacterium | reverse complement strand
CATAATGAGGATATTTTCTTAGAGGCAATGTCTTTATCAGGAATAGAAATTGATAAAAAAATAGCTGCTTATTGTAACCTTGACTTAGATGACAATTTTTTAATGTTGCATGGTGTATACATCCCCGCTAGCCTAGAAAGAACACTATTAGTCTTTGCAAAAGACATTATTGATTTTGATAATACCGAAGAAAATTCAAATCTCTTTTTCAAAAGTTCAATAAAATATGCTAAATTAGATGAGGAAACACTTGATGACTACTGTGATAAAGCATCTACGATTGTAAATGAAATCATAAGTAATGAGGGTGCCTCTCTTTAATAAATCATACCTATGGAAGAGCATAAAATGCTCTTCTTATAAGTATGTGCATAATATATTATTACTCCTATAGATTCTTAACAGCAAAATGCCCCATATGCACTGCATCAGTTATAGATGAAACATTCTTACAATCTCCAACTACATGATATTTGCAGTTACATTCTCTTAAATTATCAACAACCCCAGAAAGCGGTTTGTACCCTGTCGCGATTATTACTGTATCTGCTTCAATTATTTCTTCATTGTTGTTCTCATCTAAAATGACTACATTATTATCCTTTATTTCTGTACATCTAACCTTGTTTTTGCTAACCACATATTTATCAAGTTCAAGCAGAGTGGCTCTCCAATGAATATATGTAGCATCCGCTGCCATCTTCTCATTCATCTCAACTACTGTGACATCTTTACCTCGTTTTGCTAAATTAATAGCCTCTTCACATCCAACTAATCCACCACCAACAACCACTACTTTATCTCGAATATTCTCTTCATTATCCTTAATATCAGCTGCTCTCATCACATGATTTTTATCAATACCTTTTATATTAGGAATGATTGCTTCTGAGCCAACTGCTATTACCAATAAATCAGGATTAATTTTATTGACCAGATTTAAATCAACGTCTGTATTATATTGAATATCAATATTTCGTTTATTCACACTATTGATCAAGTAATTCAAATAACGTTTTAAGCTAATTTTAAATTCAGGACCTACTGCCTTTCTTAACATACCACCTAAAGAATCTGACTTTTCATAGAGAACTACCTCATGCCCTCTATCGCTTGCAGTAATGGCAGCTTGCAAACCACCTGGTCCACCCCCAACAATCATTATTTTCTTAGATTCTTTTGTTGGATGATCAAAAAAAGTATTAATTTCCCTACCGAATTCAGGATTTACAGTACATCGACTGACTCTGATAGGATATTTAATATAAGGAACAAAGATACTGCTGATACAATTATTACATCTCAAACACGGTCTGATATCTTCCGCATTTCCATTTTTAGCTTTTTCAGGCAAATAAGGATCTGCTGATAATGCTCTTCCAAGTGCAATAATGTCAGCTTTTCCCATAGCAATATATTCTTCCATTTGCGCTGGATCATTGAACGAACCTACAGCTGCCACTGGCGTATTAACTACTTTTTTGATTTCTTCAGCCAGATATCCATTACAACCTTGATCTAAATACATATTTGGAAACATCCTAACGCAAGCATCAGGATTATGAAATGTCGTTGCAGAAATATGAAATAAATCTACCTTATCATCTAATAATTTGCACATCTCTTTTGCATCTTCTATCGTATAGCCGCCTTCAATAAACTCATCTCCACTAATACGAAACTCTACCGGAAAGCCTTTACCACATTTTGCTTTGATATCATCTATAATCATTGAAGAAAAACGAATTCGATTTTCTATACTACCACCAAATTCATCGGTCCGCTTATTGTGGAGAGGCGATAAAAAGTTTGAAGGTAACCAACCATGACCAGCGTGAATCATTACCATATCACATCCACCTAGTTTCGCCATTTCAGCAGCATCACCAAAAGATCTAACTGCGTCTCGAATCATTTCATGGTCCATTTCAATAATCTCAGCTCCATAGACATTTATTCCAGAACTTGGCCCATAAACTTTTCCATCTACACAATATTTAGGATGAGATCTGATGCCGCAATGACTAAGCTCTATTGATGCAATTGCATCATACTTTTTAATTTCATCTGTTGTGTCTATTAAACTAGGAAGAACATCTTCATCATATAATGGCACGCATAATCCGTGAGCTTTACCTGTTTCTGCATGCACATAAGCCTCACCAATAGTTACTATCCCAGCACCACCTTTTGCTTTAATACCATAAAGTAATGCATGTGCATAAGTTAAATATGCATCTGATGTAAGGTCTGAAACACTTACAGGGGCTGCTTCAATTCTGTTCTTTACTGTTAATTGACCAATTTTTATTGGCTTAAATAAATTCTTAAAATTATTCATCTTTTTCTCCTTAATTTCCTTTTTCCATTATACTGTACGCGTACAGTTAGTGTATCTAATATTTTGTATGATGTCAAGAATGTTCAGAAAATTCAATTACTTAGATTTTATACAACACCTAGAATAAACCCGAGGACCTAGAGAAGGAAAGTTAATAAAAAAAATTACACTTGATTATGCTATAGAAAAACTGCTGGCTATGGATTTCTATGCCAGATAACAGACCTTTTCGATCATAATATTATCGAATTTAAAATATAATTTTGAAATAATAATCAGTTTGTGTTCCACCTCCTAATATTTCATTTAGTGAATATACAACGAAAAAAAGTCTTTAGCTGAAGCACTCAGAAAAAGACCCAGATGATTCCGCATTAAGGATTGAACCTAGCATCGTTAGTGATTAGAATGTCCTGAAACTAAAGACAATCGACTAGTTGCACAAAGACCTTACCACAAATAAAACTAAGTGAAGCCAAAGAATCAGACGTTATTGAGGTTAAGAAGTTAGCGGAGTATTTAAATTTACCACGGCCTTAAATAATCCATATGCTTGCTGACAAAAGTGCTTACGTAGCATCAAGTTTAGACCTAGAGTATGCAATGATAATACTTTTATTGATTCGTTGATCAAGCTGGCGAAGTGCACTCCTTCATTCCATATGACTGGTTTTCAGCAATCTAAAGCTAGATTATAGGAAAGTTCTGTCAGTAGCAATTAGGTTCTTAAACTTTGAGACACCAGCGTATGCTTTGAAATATAAAACCCCTGCCCAATATACAATTGAGCAAGGGTTTCGTTTTTATATCTACAAACTATTGACTAGTTCATTCAAATAAGGCGTTTTAATATATTCTTTATAGGTCCAAAATGCACTCTCATTAAAATTATACACTTTTAATCATAATAGCCTAACTTGCTTCAGTTAAATCAACATTCACCATTTTAATCCATTTACGACTCAACAACCTTTTCAAACACCAGAATGATTTGATAATCCAATCTGATTTTAAAGCTATAAAAATGAAAAATGCAGGCAGTTTCCATACAAGTCCTACCATATACCCAAGTGGGATGCTTACAATCCATAAAAACAGAATATCTGCTACCATAAGAAACTTTGTATCTCCTCCACCTCGTAGCACTCCTTTGGTTAAAGTATTTTCTACGGCTTGGAAAATCATAATAAACGCCATGGCATACATCAACTGATTCGCTATTTTTAGCGTTTCTTTGCTAATTTCAAACATATTAATGACTAACGGTGTCACTATTAGAAGTATACCACCTGCAATGATACCAACAATTAAAGCTATCATTACAAAAGTTATAGCTTGATTATAAGTTTTCTTCTTATCTCCAGCACCTAATGTATTTCCAGTCATAATACTTGAGGCATTGGATAAACCATAAGTAAATATAGTTGTCATGCCACTAATCTGGGATATGATTGCATAAGCAGCTAAAAAACTAGCACCAATATGTCCCATTATTACAGATAGCATATTATTACCTAGAGCTAACAAGGTGTCAGATATTAATACTGGAATGCAAATGTTAACATACAATACAATATAT
>JABXKX010000220.1 GCA_013619035.1 Peptostreptococcaceae bacterium | reverse complement strand
TGTATAAGAGACAGCCAAAAATAATAGGTCAAATACTCAAAAAAATAAAAAAAGATGGGGGCGTCCATCCTTTTTTTATGATTCGGGAAGTAATCTGTACAATATATTTTGGGGCTAAGTTATGTTATAACTTATTTAAACTATACCACCGCTGTGCACATTATTCAACCGACTTTATACTTTCTTAATGATATTCGTTCTCACTTAGTCTTCTAGATTATCTACGACAATAATTTCAGTAAATCCCTCTTCTTTTAATCTGTTTAGTTTTTTACCAATCTTATTCTTTTTCACTTGATACAGTGAAGTAATCTTACCTTTACCGACTAATTCTTGACTTAAAGCAACTGCCTTTGAAAGATAAATTGGATCAATATAAACAAATGCAATTTTTTCTTCTGATTCAACTTTCACATTCTTAGATTTTAATAAATCTATAATTCTTTCAAACCCAATAGAAAAACCGACTGCTGGAATTGGATCATTTTGATATTTATTAAGTAGTGTATCGTAACGACCACCACCACCAAGCGATCCTTTGAATTCACTCGATTGTACTTCAAAAATAGCACCTGTATAGTAACCCATACCTCTTACTAAAGTTGGATCAAATTCTACAGGGTAATAAGCACTCACAACATCAATAATTTGTTTGATCTCTCTTGCTGCATCTGAATCAAGAGATGCTAGGTCTGTATCCATTCTTTCAATTAATGCATCTATTTGAGTCTCTGTTAATCCTTTTTCAGCTAAATCTTTTCTAACACCTTCTACACCGATCTTATCCACTTTATCAAGGGAAATACATACAGTCCCAAAAAGTTCTTCATCAATAAGAGATGTTAAAACCATTTCTTTTAGTAATCTTCGATCATTGATAACAATTTTAAAGTTGTCAAAACCTAATCTCTTTATTGCTTCAGGTACAGTCGTTAACAATTCAATTTCAGAGACAATTGAAGATTCTCCAATGATATCTACATCACATTGCATAAATTGTCTGTATCGCCCTTTTTGAGGTCTTTCTGCACGCCATACATCACCAATTTGAATCGCCTTAAATGGCATTGGTAACTCATTTCTATTGTTGGCATAGAATCTAGATAACGGTAAGGTTAAGTCAAATCTTAAACCTAAATCTGACAACTCTTTTTCTCCCGCTTGTAAATCTAACTTCTCACCTCTTTTTAAAATTTTGAATAACATTCTAAGGTTTTCGCCACCATCACTATTAGACAATAAATCAATATTTTCAACGGATGGTGTTTGTATTTGAGTAAAGCCTTTCTCTCTATAAGTATTTCTAATGGTATCTTGCACATAGTTTCTAAGGGCCATATCTTCAGGTAAAATATCCTGAGTCCCTTTTGCAGGTTTCGTTCTAAATTTCATACGGTACTCCTTTCAAAAAATATAAAAAGCCATGTGTCCTACATGGCTTAAAGTCCTAACTAACCATCATAGACACGCAAAATGGACCTGCATCTACGACCTTGTCATAAATACACGTCTAACTATGATGATGATGTTTTTTTATTTTTAATACCAACATAATATCACCTAATTCTGCTCGTTTGCATCATTATATCATATACAACTTATGACAATCAACTCTAAATTGTTCTTTCAAGGACTTTCTCTTTACTAGGAATAGATGGGATACCACCTAGTCCCTCAATTACAATTGATGCAGCAGCATTACCGACAGTCAATATTTCTTGAAGTTTATCATGTGTTAAAGTATCATATCCAGACAGCATTATTTGCGCAATAACAGCACCAAAGAATGAGTCGCCTGCACCAGTCGTATCAATCACTTGACTCTTAAAGCCTTTGATTATACCCGATCCTGTTTTATGTAAATAATACACACCAGCTTCACCTAATGTAATTGTAATGAGTGAAATACCCATATCAAATAAGACTTTTGCTGCTTTTTCTGGATCTTTTTCTCCTGTTAATAGTTCGGCTTCTTCATCTGACACTTTTATCATATCAGCGTATTTTAGTCCGATTCTCATGCCGGCTAGTGCTTCAGCTTCACTGTTCCAAAGCGCCGATCTATAATTAGGATCATAACTAATTAACTTTCCCTTTTCCTTAGCATAGGCGATTGCTTTTTCAACAGAAGATTTACTCGGTTCATCTGTAAATGAAAGTGATCCAAAATGAATCAATTGTGCTTCATCAATTAACTTGTAATTGATATCGATCTCTTCCAACATCACATCCGCACAGCCTTTTCTATAAAAACTAAAACTTCTATCACCTTCGTCGGTTAAATGTACAAAGGCTAAAGTTGTTGGGACCTCATCAGATAGAATAAGACCTTCAACATTTATCTTTGATTTTATCAAAGTTTCTTTCAGTGTTTTTCCAAATTGATCATGTCCTACCTTACCAATAAAAGCCGTTTGAGCGCCCATGCTTTGCGCCATCGCAAGCATATTACAAGGTGCTCCACCTGGATTGGGTTTGAAACACATACCATCTTTCGTTTTAACCGGTGTAAAATCAATTAACAATTCACCAATTGCTAAAATATCAATCATCAAGTACTCCTTTGTATTCGTTGCATAATGGATGCAAAATCACTTCATCTTCTTCAACTTTAGAGAACCTTAAAACATCTTCTGCATTGTAGTTATCTATATTATCGTCATTAATCGAAGATACTTCACCACATATTAAATCTCCAGCGCCTTCTTTAGCCCAGAATAAATGATACATGTAAGGTCTTAAGGTAATACTATCCCCTGGCTTGATATGAATTTCTTCACCCGCTTCAACAGTATAATTCACCCCATCCATATCGACTTGAACTTTTGAGTCATAGTCTACAGAACCATCTTCTAAAGAATTGCATAATTTGATAGCCAATATACCACCACCTTTGTTGATGATATCTTCTGTTTTACTCGCATGATAATGATTTGGAAGTCTTTGTCCGTCTTTTAGGATAATCAGTTTTTCAGCATAAGGTGTACCAACTGAACTATCCGTTAAAGAACCATTTCTGAGTGTAAATAAAACCGCTCCCAATTCTTCAAACTTATCCATACCATAATCAGTAATATCCCAACCCAACATCACTTCCTTAATTGTTTTAAGTGAGTCTGATTTGTCTTTCCAATCCTCAAGTGTCCAATAACCAAATGGGGGTAACTTGATATTATTAGTTTCCAGTAGTTCTTTTGCCCATTCTAAAGCCTTATTAATCTCTGATCTTTTCATTTTACACCTCTATCCTTAATTGATATGCCTTAAAATCAATATGATTTTCATCTAAGTCTCTTGATTCCGCAACATAAAAGCTTGGTGGTACATCCGACTCAAACAAACAAGTCTCCACATGAGCAAACCCTTTGTTCATTGTAAAAAAGCTTGTTAAGACATTATTCGGTTCGAATATCACTGAAATAAAATCTTTTGATTCAATCGTGTGATTTTCTATTTTTTGTTCTAACAATTGATGTTCTATGAGTGCCATTGTAATTACTAAACCCGTTCTCCTCTTTAAGTCTATTAACATAAAGTCTTCATTATCATTATGATATAGAAAATTCGTTGGTTTTGAATTATTGATGGTTACACAAATTAACTTATGTGGTCCATATTGATTATCACAGGCATACACCGTTTCGTGTTTTGAGTCACCTTTTTTTGTCTCAAGAATATGTTTCCCTGGTTTTATTCTTGAGATAACACCTAGTTGTTCTAACCTGTCCAAAATCTCTTCAGTTACTTGAATGGGTTTTAATACAATATCCATACAACCTCCACTTTGTTACTTAATGTTACTAACTGATAATAGTTTACCATCATTCCTGTATTTCGTCAAAAAAAAATGAGCTTAAAGTATCAAACAGGGAATGTCATTAAATAATGGAGAATATTTATGAGAAGAATACAGATCTATAAT
>JABXKX010000473.1 GCA_013619035.1 Peptostreptococcaceae bacterium | reverse complement strand
GATTAATATATGTACAAGGCATCTTAGTTTCATTTTTTACCAAAGGCATCTTAGGATTTTCATCTAAGTAATACCAAAACAAACCTTGTCTTAATGTTACAGCCATTGAAGGAAACATTGGTAAAGTTTCATTTAAGGCCTCTTGAAGTTTTTTATATTGAATCTCTTCATTGAGTACAACTGCTACCCTAAAGGTTGCTGGATCTTTTTTGGATGCAAATGCGGGATAGATCTTGGCTGCATTATCTAATTTAAACCATTTATCTTTCACTTTTGCCTCTTTCATCAAGTCATTTGCTCTATTTATAGATTATCTTATAAATCAAGTTTAGTACACTGATATAAAAAGTACCTGTGTTAACAATTAAAATTTCATTAGAATACATTTTAGTACCAGGTCCTAATATCATATCACAACGATGTGTCTTTTATATGTCTAGTTTCATCATAAAACTATTTCAGAAAACAGAAAACCGGTTATCTAAAGAAAAAAACAGCTATAATCAGCTGTTTTGTCATTATTCTAAAGGTTTTAAGTTTTCATTTCCAGTCATTGATTTAATCATGTGTACCATCAAATCAATCTCACTTTGCATATCTTTTAAACTCACCACTTCACTCGGAGAGTGCATATATCTTAGTGGTAGTGATACAAGTGCTACAGGAACACCTTTACCTGTGAATCTCATTTTATCAGCGTCAGTACCAGTTGCTCTTGGTGTCAACTCCAATTGTAATGGCATCTCAAGTGCTTCGGCTGATTTTTTAAGCATATCATTAATCTTGAAATTAATCTGAGAACCTTTTGCTAACACTGGCCCACCGCCTAAAGTTACTGTACCTTCTTTTTTAGGATCAGAACCTGGTGCATCAGTCGCAAAAGTTACATCACATGCGATTGCCATATTCGGTTCTATTGTTGCAGCTGCAAAGTACGCGCCACCCATATTAGTTTCTTCATTTACTGTACTGACAGCATAAACACCTACATTTAATTTTTCCTTTGATAAGGCTTTTAATACTTCTGCCACAATAAACGAACCCGATCTATTATCAAGTGCTCTAGCAGCTATTAAATCATTTCTAAGATAGTCATAATCTACATCATATAAAACATAATCTCCAACTGAAACAATGTCTTTTAATTCATCTTTTGTAGTTGCACCTATATCAATGATTAAATCCTCTACATTGATTTCACCTTTTTCTCCGCCCTTGTGTTCTGCTTTAACACCAACAACACCCTTGACCATCTCTTTACCATAAATACGAACACGGCTACCTAAGGCTAACTTCGGATTAATACCTCCTGCTTTCGTCACAGAGATAAATCCTTTATCATCGATGTGTGTAATCATATAAGCTATTTCATCACAATGACCTGCTAAAAGTACTTTAAATTCTGCATCTGGATTTAAAACGGCTACTGCATTACCTGCAAAATCAGTTCTAATCTCATCAGCAAAAGGTTTCATTTCCTCAATCCAAAGCTTCTGAATCTTTATCTCATCTCCCGATGCTGTCTCTTATACACATCTGACGCTGCCGACTTTACGAACTTAATATCACTAAAATAGTTAAGTTTTTATAAACTAAATTAAAACAGATTAAAATGATTCTCCACGGGTATTTGATAGTTACAACCTAGGAGGTCTAATGAAAAGATTTATACTCATATATCATTATGATGAAGAGGCAAAAACTGCAATGGCAACTTTTACAAAAGAGGAACAACAAGCTAGTATGATTGAATGGCATGTTTGGCGAGATGGTTTAGGTGAAAAGCTCGTAGATTTTGGTGGCATTTTGTTTGGTGGTACCAATTTATATGCAGACAAAGAAGAACCTTGTACTAAAAACATTTTAGGTTATTCGTTTATACAAGCAGATAATTTAGAAGAAGCTAAGACTTTGATAGCGAATCATCCACATCTCAAGTGGCATCGTGGTGCACAGATAGAACTTCATGAATATATGTCTATGTAAAAAAAGATCTCTTCAGAAGAGATCTTTTTTATAATTTTTCCAATAACCTCATGGCATCGTATTCTATTTTACTGATTTTCACCAAAATTTCTGAAGCTTCTTTTAAATATTTTTCATCCATAGTTTCACCAACTTCTTCAAATAAATGAATGACTTTAGACCATAATTTAGCGGATTCTAAAAACTGCTTATGTGCTTCTCGAATGGGTTCAAGTTTTAAAATACCATATGCTTCATATAAGAAATCTCTATAAATATTTCTAAATATCGCCCCACCAGTTCCTGCCTTTTCCATTAACATGGCCATGGTTTTAAAATCATTTTCCGGATCAGCCGACGCCTTAAACCATTTTAAAAGTTCTTTCGAAGCTTTAAGAATTCCTTTGTATCCAAAATTCTTAATCGGTGGATTCAGAAACTCTACTGCATTACTTTTAATTGCCTTTTTTAAAACATCTTCTAAAACATAAGCTCCATCTACTTTTATTGTATAAGACATATTCTTATCAGACATAGGTCCTTTAGCACTTCTAGCATCAGCTAAACTCTCTAAAGATGTTGATACAACACCACCTTGTTGTAATGTATCCACTATAAAAGCATGGGTATCATCGTATCCAATGATGGCTACATAATGCCCTGCAAAATGTACTTTTGTGGTAAAATAATCTAAATAATAACTATCCAATTGTAAACCAACAGGTAAATCATTATCCAAATCCTCTTTGATATTTAGCCAAGCTTTTTTAACAGAAGTTGTACGAAGTTGAGTGAGCTCTAAATTAAGATTCTCACAGAGCTTTTCGGTGATTAAACCGGTTTTGGTTCGACCGCCTAAAAATGGAAATGGCATTTTCCCGAAGTTAATCACACCAAATCCCAACCCTTCTCCTAGACCAAATAACATCGGTTCAGAAAGCTCTATACCTAAATTTAATAGTAATGTACCTGTTGCTGTTGTTTCACAATGTTCGCCACTTTTTGTTTTTATACTATACATAATGCCTCCTAAAAATAGTATACAATCTCCACTTAGGAGTATCAATACTATACCCAGCATATGTTCGTTAACACTTAATTCGCTTGAGAACTTTCTACTTTTATTTCTTCAATGTCTTCATTATCTATCGCTAAAATAGATCCCACTGAAACAATAGCCAATATCCCTACACATATACTCATCGGCAAAACATGATCATATTGATCTACCATCAGTCCAAATAAAGCTTGTCCAAGAGGCACTGCAGCACCGCAAAGCGTTCCGATAACCGTACCAACTCTACCTAACATTTCTCGAGGCACTATTTGTTGTATGGCTGTATTTATGGTAATATTTCCAGCTGTTAAGATGATGACAAATACAAACCCTGTTATTACAAATAATACGAGTGGTATATAATAACTGTTAAACAAATTTAAAAAGAATAACGATGAAACAAAGGTTAAACCAGCAACGGTTATTGGTTGTGCAATCATATCTAACTTCAAGATTTTCTTGATAGATAATTTTGCTCCAAATTTAGCAGTTAACAAGCCCCCTAAAAGTGCTGCAAAACCCATAATGGAATTAACCATTCCAAATTCATAATCTTTGATGATCATCACTTTTTTAAGAATATGCGGTACGCCTACAGAAAAAACAGGCGATATGGCAAAGTTAAGTGCTAGTGCTATAAATGTTATGGTTAGAATAAAACGACTATTTTTTATTACCTTTAATCCTTCAACAAAGTCTTTCTTAAATACATGCATATTTATCTTTTCAGGTGTTTTATGCTCTGCTGGGATATCTATAAAATACTCAGATATAGCTGAGATAAAGAACGAGATACCATTAACAAATAATATAACACCAATCGCACTAAAGCTCATTAAAACTCCCGCAACAATTGGTGCCAACAAACTGCTGAGTGTCATAATCATATTATGTATAGAAT
>JABXKX010000162.1 GCA_013619035.1 Peptostreptococcaceae bacterium | reverse complement strand
TGATATCATGTTTTTCTAATTCATGTAATATCTCTTTGGCTCTATCAATTACTGGATTAGGAAGGCCTGCAAGTTTTGCAACTTGAATACCATAAGACCTATTGGCACCACCTCTGATAATTTTTCTAAGAAATATTATATCATCCCCAGATTCTTTGACAGAAATACAATAGTTTTTAACACCAGGGAATTTACCTTCTAATTCTGTCAACTCATGATAGTGTGTTGCAAACATTGTTTTAGCTCCGATTTTATCATTTTGTGACAGATACTCTACTACTGCCCATGCAATACTCAATCCATCATACGTCGACGTACCTCGTCCAATTTCATCAAGTATAATCAATGATTTTTCAGTTGCATTATGAAGAATATTTGATAATTCATTCATCTCTACCATAAAGGTTGATTGTCCTTGTGATAAGTCATCAGAAGCTCCAACTCTTGTAAAGATTCGATCTACAATATCAATTTTTGCTAACTTAGCAGGTACAAAACAACCAATTTGTGCCATTAATGTTATCAGAGCAACTTGTCTTAAATAAGTCGATTTACCCGCCATATTAGGACCTGTAATAATATAGAATCTATTATCCTCTTGATTAATAACAGTGTTATTCGGTACAAACAATTCCTCATTTGAAATATGTTCAACTACTGGATGACGACCATCCTCTATAGTGATTTCTCCATCTACACTTATTTCAGGTTTAACATAGTCATTATTATACGAGACTATAGCAAATGATAATAAGGTATCAATTTCTGCTAATACTTGTGCTGTTCTTTTAATCCTTAGGATTTCATTTAACAGTTTTTCCTTAACGCCTACAAACAAATCGTATTCTAACGTACTGATTTTATCTTCAGCATTTAATATTTTAGTTTCAATATCTTTTAACTCAGGATAAATATAGCGTTCAGCATTAGCAAGTGTTTGTTTTCTAATATAGTTTTCAGGTACCTGATCAACATTACGTTTTGTGACCTCTATGTAATAACCAAATACCCTATTAAATCTAATTTTTAGAGAACTAATTCCCGTTTTTTTACGTTCTTCTTGTTCTAATTTTAGGATCCAATCCTTACCGTTATTTAAGATCTCTCTAAGTTCAAATAAATCATCATCATAAGTTGGTTTGATTATATTACCGTCACGTATAGTCAGTGGCGGATCTTCATTAATAGCTTGATCTAATAAGAAATAGATATCATTTAAATCATCTAATTGATTTACTATTGATGACAGGTGATCATTACTTGACTCACTTAAAACGGATTTGATATTTGGTAAGAACTGTAACGATTGTTTAAGCGACAGCATATCTCGCGCGTTAACGGTACCATAAACTAACTTGGAAGATAATCTCTCTAAATCATATATTCTAGAAAGATACTCATTAATATCTTGTCTAATGGCAATATTCTCATAAAAATACTCAACAGAGGATAACCGTTTATTAATTTCTGTCTGTGATAACAGAGGAGCCTCTATCCATTTCCTAAGATTTCTGGCACCCATAGCTGTCGCAGTCTTATCTAATACCCATAAAAGAGATCCTTTTTTATCATGCCCTCTCATCGTTTCAGATAACTCTAAATTTCTTCTTGTAAATTTATCTAAGATCATAAAGCTATCATGTTTATAGATTTCAATGTGGTTAAAATGAACAAGATTAACTTTTTGAGTTTCCTCTATATATCCTAATAAAGCGCCACATGCAATCATAGAATAGATACTCTCAGTCAAGCCAAGACTTTCTACAGCATAAACATTAAACAGCCTTTTAATAACCGATTCTGCTTCTTTAGCTTTATAATGTACTGGATTAAAAAATGACAATATATAGTTATTTTCTTTAAAAAACATCATTAATTGTTCGTTATATTCTAATCCTTCACAAAGAATTACTTCCTTAGGATTAACTTTCAGTATTTCATTGATTAGTACATCTAGTTGATTTAGGTTATGGAAGAAAGTTGTTTTAAATTCAGAAGTAGAAATATCTGAATATGCTAATCCGTAATCTAAGTCATTTTGATACAATGTCAAAATATAATTATTAAGTGAATCATTTAACATCGTTGGATCAGTAACTGTACCAGGTGTTACAATTCTTGTTACTGCACGTTTCACGATACCTTTAGCAAGTTTAGGATCTTCTACTTGCTCACATATAGCTACTTTAAGACCACTACTGACAAGTTTAGCCAAATAGCCCTCAGCAGCATGATATGGTACACCTGCTAAAGGGGCTTTTTCTTCTAATCCACAGCCTCTTGCAGTTAAGGTTATACCTAATACACGAGATGCCGTAACTGCATCATCGAAAAACATTTCATAAAAATCACCTAATCTAAAGAATAAAATATAATCTTCATATTCTTTTTTAATTTCCATGTATTGTTGCATCATAGGTGTTAATTTTGCCATTTATGCCTCCATTAATTCTCCGGTTAATGAGAATTTCTTAGGTTGTGTTATTTTGACGTGCACCAATTTTCCAATCAATGCATCTGTACCACTAAAGTGTACAGTACGATTTCCTTCAGTTCTACCCGTTAGAGTATTGTCTTTTTTAGAATGACCTTCTACTAATACTTCAACAACTTCATCCTTTAGACTTAAATTTTTTGTATGAATAATTTCGTTTAGTTTATTAAGCACTCTATTGAAACGTTCATGTTTGATATCTTCATCTATGTGATTGGTCATTTCATCAGCCGGCGTACCTTTTCTTTGTGAATAAATAAAGGTATAAGCCGAATCGTATTTAACCTCTTCAATGAGCTCAATCAATTCCTCAATATCTTCCTCAGTTTCACCAGGGAAGCCTATTATTAAATCTGTGGATATTGAGATGTCTGGCATTAAATGACGTGCATACTTTATAATCTCCATATAACTTTCTCTAGTATAATTCCTATTCATAGCTTTTAATAATGTATTACTCGCTGCTTGAATAGGTAAATGAAGATAATTTGAGATCTTATCATATGCTGCCATTACATCAATGACCTCTTTAGATAGATCTTTAGGATGTGACGTCATAAATTTTAATCTTTCTAATCCCTCTATCTCTGCAACTTCAGATAATAATGTTGCAAATGAAACCTCCACATCCAATGTTTTTCCATAAGAATTAACATTTTGGCCTAGTAGTGTTATTTCTTTAGTACCGCTCTCAATCAACTTATTTATTTCAACCAAAATTGCTTCTTTTTCACGACTTCGTTCTCTACCTCTTGTATAAGGTACTATACAATACGTACAGAAATTATTACAGCCATACATGATATTAACAAAGGCTTTTAACTCAAATTTTCTATTTGAATTTGTATTTTCAATAACTTCCCCATCAATATCCCAAACTTGTACCAAAGTATTTCTTGTTATCATGGCTTCACTTAAGAGTGAAGGAAAATTATGGACATTATGTGTACCAAAAACTAGATCGACATGTCTGTATTTTCTCTTGATTTCTCTTACAACATGATCTTGTTGCATCATACAACCACAGATACCAATGACTAAGTTAGGATTTTTATCTTTTAATGCCTTAAAAGAACCGATTTTACCATACACTTTAAGCTCAGCATGTTCACGTACACAACATGTATTGACTAAAATTAAATCTGCATCGTTTATAAAAGGCGTTGCTTCATATCCCATCGATTCAACAGTTGAAGCTAATTTTTCAGAATCATGCTCATTCATTTGACAACCATAAGTTTTAATATGATACTTTTTCTTCTTACCATGAGCATCAAAATACATCTTATTATCGTCATATATTTTCGAAATGATGCTATCGTTATTTTTTAAAATTTCTTCGCTTATTTTACTGAGTTTCATCTGTCTTCCTTTCTTCTTCATACTTATGTTTGAAATAATTTGATATGGTCTTAAAGGATTCAATTCCTTGATT
>JABXKX010000559.1 GCA_013619035.1 Peptostreptococcaceae bacterium | reverse complement strand
AATTAAAATCTACGAAGGTTCTGAATATGATTTAAAAGATAGTTACAAAGTTTACGATTCTTACATATTAATGGGCTACATGTATGAAATGCTTGGTGATTATGAAAATGCCTTAGAAGCTTACAGGAACATACTAGATTTTAATGATGAATTTGAAACCGTTGAATTTACTGATGATTTAGATTTTAGATACTATATGGTAACAATGGCAGCTATAAGATCAGGAAATCAAGATGAAGCTAACAAGTATCTAAAAAAACTGTATGAAGTATCTCCGGATCAAGGATATTACTTAGATGCTGTAGCATTATATTTCGCATATTTTGATAAAGCTGAAGTTGCTCTTTCAACAATAAAAGAGTTAGAAGATAATGCAAATGATATATATCCGACAAATGCTGCTAAAGAGAGATTAAAAATGTTACAGATTGAAATCTATGATAAATTCGGCTATGGAGAGAATATTGTTGAATACGCTGAAGAGCTTTTAAGATTAGAACCCGATCGTTTTATGTGGATAATTGATAAGGGCTATGAAGAAAAATATGATATTGATCTACATGAAATAAAACTTTACTATAGTGATCAATTTATTAAGTTGAGAGACTTTGAATTTTAATGGAGATAGAAGAGACTAAGTATTCAAGATAAAACATAACTTAAGTACATGATAGTGAGATATTAAATAATAAAAAGATGGTTCAATTTCCTTTAAGAATCATCTTTTTATTTTACATTGATGTATAATGGTGTGTTTTCTAAGAATGAAGATACCTGGAAAGGTACTTTATCAAATCCACAAACTCAAAATAAGTATGCTTATGCAGGTTGCATGACCGAGCAGAAACGCAGTTCCGATCAGGTTAGAACAATCCAGTAAACTATACAGATCCATCAGGGAATGTACCAGAATGGGTTAAGAATAGATCAAACCATTCTTACAAGACACATGATACTGGGGATAGTTATATGGGTCATAAGTATATCTATAAAGGTGAAAGTTCGAGTGGTGGCAGTTGGGATCTAAATTCAACTAGAAAATATGAAACTTATATAGAAAAGTCATATAGCAGATCAACTACTACAACGATCAATTACAAGTATTATGAAACTGGTAATACTTATAGTGAGGAGTATGGTTGGAGTTCAATAGGTCTTTCGTAAGCGTCTGATAAGATAGTGTATAGAACCAAATCTTTCTCCATGAGATAATTATCATAGATAATATAAAATTCTTTTAAAGTTTTAAAAGTTCTTCTAAAACTTTAAAAGTAAATATGGAGGTGAAAAGAAATGGATAGTACAATTATGAGTAGACAATACAAGTTGCAAAAGTGGACTGAGATTATCCGTACTTGTCGAAGTAGTGGTTTAACAGTCGCCAAATGGTGTGAAGAGAATTCGGTAACACCAAGCAATTACTATTATTGGTTAAAGCGCGTTCGCCAAAATGCGTGTGATACCTTACCAGCAGTAAATAATCATTCTAATACTATTGTACCTCTAGTAATTGAGGAATCAATCACTCCAGATAAAATAGTAAGCGATCAGTCTTATGCTCTTCGACTTATTGTATCCGGGTATACGTTAGAATTTTCAAATGACGCATCACCGATTCTTATTGAGAATGCATTAAAGGTATTAAATCATGTTAGGTGATACTTCTAGAGCAGAAAAAATATACATTGCTTGCGGTCACACAGATATGAGAAAGGCAATCGATGGTTTAGCTGCACTAGTTGAACAAAACTTTAAACTAAGTCCGTATGAAAACAGTCTCTTTCTATTTTGTGGTAGACGTCGTGATAGAATAAAAGCATTATACTGGGAAGGAGATGGATTTCTCTTACTGTATAAGCGATTAGAAAGTGGTTCTTATCAATGGCCCATTAATCCAGAAGATGTAAGAACAATCTCAAAACAAGAGCTCAGATGGCTTCTTGAAGGCCTATCTATTAATCAACCCAAAGCTGTGAAAAAGTTAAATATCCGTACAAGTTTATAAATTATAAAGCACACTACAACCCTTGATTTTACTGGAATCAAGGGTGTTTTTATGATATAATAGTTATAATAAAAACATTAAAGGACAGGTTATTTATGAACTTAGAAACACAAGTAAAAGAGCTTTTTAATCGTACTAATAATTTAGAAAACGAAAACAAAAAACTTCATGCTGAAAACCAAAAACTCCATGAAACCATAGATTATTTAACACAAAAACTATATGGTAGAAGCTCTGAAAAGACATCCGTTCTTGCAGAAGGACAACTGTCTATTTTTGATGAAGCCGAAACTCTAACAGATGAAAATGCAGAAGAGCCTGATCTCAAAGAAGTCGAGAATTATCGTCGTAAAAAATTTAAAGGCCAACGTGCTGAGTTATTAAAAGATCTTCCAAGAAAAAAAATACTTTGTGCACTTGATGAAGCCGATCAATTTTGTGAAACATGTGGATATGATTTAATCCCAATGGGTGAAGAATTTATTCGTACTGAAATAGAATTCATCCCTGCTAAAGTTCAAGTCATTGATTATTATCGTGTATCATATGAATGTAAAAATTGTAGAAAAAATGATGAACCATATATAGAAAAATCACCAATGCCATATCCTGTGATCCAACACTCAATGGCTTCACCAAGTACAGTAGCCTGGGTCGCACACCAAAAGTTTGTGAATGCCATGCCATTATATCGCCAAGAAAAAGAATGGCAAATGCTTGATGTTAAATTAAGCAGAGCAACAATGGCCAATTGGCTGATTGTTGCAGCGAGAGATTGGTTAATTCCTATTGTTGATTTGATGCATGCTAAACTCTTAAAGCATTCTCATCTTCATGTAGACGAAACAGTCTTTCAGGTTATGAAAGAGACCAATCGAAAGAACACAACAAACTCTTATATGTGGGTTTATGGATCAGCCCAAACTAGTCTACAGCCTATAAGAATATTTGAGTATCAGCCTGGAAGAAGTGGATCATATGCTCAAGAATTTCTAAAAGGATACAAAGGTTATATCCACACTGATGCCTATGCTGGTTACAACAAAGTACCTCATGTTACGAGGTGTTTGTGCTGGGCACATCTCCGTCGAAAATTTGTTGATGCGCTTCCAAAAGATATAAAAAATGCAAAGGCGACGATTCCAAGTCAAGGTATAGAGTTTTGTAATCAATTATTTTCAATTGAAAAAGAACTAGAGACTCTAGACAGTAATCAACGCAAGATTCAGCGTCTGAAGCAGGAATTACCTGTGTTAGATGCCTTTTGGTCATGGATTGATTCACTACTTAATAGTGGTACAATTTTACCAAAAGGTAAATTACTAACCGCGGTAAATTATGCTAAGAATCATAAGATTGAATTTATGAATTATCTTAAAAACGGTGATTGTGTAATTTCGAATAACTTGGCAGAAAGATCAATCCGCCCATTTACAATTGGTCGCAAAAACTGGATGTTCAGTGGCAGTCCTAAAGGTGCACGAACAAGTGCAGCAATCTATAGTATTATTGAAACAGCTAAGGCTAATGGTCTTGTTCCATATAAATACTTAAAATTTATTTTTAAAGAGTTACCTGGGGTACAATTCAAATCACATCCTGAGTTTTTGGAAGATTACCTTCCATGGAATGAAGACGTTCAACAACTTTGCAAATAAGCAAACTTCAGCATCTGAGGTTTGCTTTTTCAATACACCGAGTTATTAGACGCTTACAAAACAACCTCTCATTTTATTTCATATGAGAGGTTAAAAATATATCTGATTAAACTTGCGGTTCTGCCCAATCGTATCTAACTCTTAAGTGACTCAACTCATTAAACTCCAATAGCTGATCATGCATCAGTCGACCAATCACAATACCCTCATGAATGTTTAGTTTTGATGCAAATTTGGTAATTGCATTTAATGAGAAGTCATTAGTTGTTAAAAACTCTTTATAGGCTGTTTTAGGA
>JABXKX010000350.1 GCA_013619035.1 Peptostreptococcaceae bacterium | reverse complement strand
GTGTTTGATTGATATCAAGCGAATCATTTTCAAAGTCTTCTATCGCTTGATTCATATCTAAAACTCTCATAAACCTTTGATTGTTCTTATACGTATCTTCTACATAGGTTGGCATCACAGAAACTTCATTTACAAATGGTTTTTCGCTACCATTTCTTTGAAATTCAAAATTGATATACATGCCAATTGCACGAGGATAAGTACGTTGCCCTGATAAAAAATTACCTTGTGAATAAATAATAAATTTATTCTTTTCTTCACCACTGCTATCTGTCATTGTATGATGTTCAAATGGTTGTAAGACATGTGGATGTGTTCCTAAAATGATATCCGCACCTTCATAAAACAACTGATTGGCTAAATCTCTTTGATGATGATTTTCTTCGAGGTGATATTCCAAGCCCCAATGTATCGCTACCATTACAAAGTCAACATCCAAAGCATTTGCTTTTTTTATATCTTCTATCATTTTTTCTTCTATCATCATATTGATGCTAAAAGGTTCATTTTCTGGAATTGGCCAACCATTGGTGCTGTAACTATAAGATAATAGTGCAAATGAGATACCATCTTCTTCAAAGACCAATATCTCCTCACTTTCTTCTTCAGTTCTAAAAGTGCCGGTATGTTTAAGCTCTAAATCATCCAATACATCTAAAGTCCTTTTAATGCCTTTAAAGCCTCTATCTAACGAATGATTATTAGCAGTTGTTAATACATCAAAACCTGCTTTTTTAATACTTTCACCAAGTTGATCTGGAGCATTAAAAATCATATTTTTGCCACTATACCGCTCATCTTCTCCTGCAAATACGGTTTCTAAATTAGCAATTGCAATATCTTTTGAACTGATTTTATCAGCTATATACTCAAACTGAGGATAAAAATCATATCCCTGTTCCGATCTTGCTGCTTCAAATTGAATGGTATGAGTCATAATATCACCAACAGATAGTACGTTCACTTTATGAACAAAGACTTTATCTTCTATGATGCTTTCTTCAAATGTAGAATAATCTTCTCGTTCAAACTTATAAGGATTTTTATAAACTTCTTCTTTCATAACATCCGGTTCAGCTATAGGTGCTTCTATCGTACTTTCCTCTAGATGAATCATCTCTCCACCAACCAAAATTGCTGTTAGAATTAGAACAAGTGTAATACATGAAATAATTATAATTTTTTTCATTACTCCACCTCTAATTCCCCCATAATAATTCTAAGTACTGTATTCGCTTGATGTGATGCCGCCAAAGCAGCTCTAGGTGCCATTAAACCAGAACCCGGTTTGGCTTCTGATATATCATCACCTATCAAATAAAATTTATCAGTAATACGTTTTGTTTGAATTGTATTATTAGAATAATAGCCTGCCAATCCTGAAGCTGCTACTATATATTTTTCTTTCATATCATGTAGTACTGTATTAACTAACATGGCTTTTGATTCAGCGCCATCAAAGGCTTCAACGATGATGTCAACCTCTGAAAATATATCACTTACATTTGTTGCATCTACATATTGATTAACTATCTCAACTTCAATAAACGGATTCACTTCTTCGAGTATCTGTTTTATAGCTTCAGTTTTTAACAACCCTAAATGTTTAATAAAATATTGTTGCCTATTCAAATTACTGGGTTCAACCACATCAAAATCAACCAATACCAATTTACCGACGCCTACCCTTGCCAGCATGATGGCAATGTTAGATCCTAATCCACCAAGACCAGCAATACCAACACTAGATTTTTTAACTAACTCGTGAACTCCAGGCGTATGTCTTGATACAAGAGCTTGTTCGAATTCTTCTTCAGATGGTATCACACCACGTTTTATAAAAAATATATGATCATTTTCTTTCAATTGCTGATCTGACTTAACTGGAAATCCATTGTAGATCCAAATATCTGATGTTTCATGATGTTCATTCCTTAATTCAAATAATGTTTTATCATCATTAACTGTCATTTCTTTTTCATTCATATATATTTTCATCACTATACCTCGTCACTATTCTACTATACAGCTTATTTCTTCACAAGAAAAAACGGCTAATTATTTAGCCGAATCATTTATATAGAGTTCTCTTAACTCATCTTCATATTCAAATAAAACATCAATCAATTTCGGATCAAACATTTTTCCGCATTGTTCTCTCATATATGCCATAACCTCATCAAATGGCCAAGCTTTCTTATAAACCCGATCATGACTCAGTGCATCAAATACATCTGCAATAATCGTGATACGACCATAAATATGTATTTCCTCACCTTTTAGGCCATAAGGATAACCATTACCATTCCAATACTCATGATGTTCTTTCGCAATTAAAGCTCCTGCTTCTAATAACTCCAATCCACTTCCTTTTAGGATTCTGTAACCAATCATAGCATGATTTTTCATTGTATCAAATTCTTCCGTGGTCAATCGACTTGGTTTGTTGAGTATTAATTCTGGAATACCAATCTTACCAACATCATGAAGCGGCGCAACAGTTCTAAGCAATTGTGCTTCAACTTCTTCGAGGCCGACTCTCTTAGCTAAAATGTATGCTATTTTTGAAACTCTTTCCACATGACTTGCGGTTTCTTCAGATCTTGCTTCAATAACTTCTGACAATCTGTTGATTAATTCAGATTGTGTTTGTATCAATTTTTCGTTTAAAGAGATATTATCAACTGCTACAGATAAATTGGATAATAATACTTTAAATAATTTACTTTCTATACTATCTAAATGATTCATACCATTGAAGTAGATATAGTTTTCAATGATATCTAAACTTTTATAGCTCGACATAAATTCATCATTATTTTCGAAGGTACCACTGATACCTTCTACATTTTTAAACATATGACCCAGTTGATTATAAATTTCTTCTGGCAGTTCCTGACCAATATAAGATTCATACACACCCGTTCCTGCTATAACTCTCATTCGTTTGCTCATATGAGCGTCATAGTACATACGGAGATAAAAACTGTCACCTACTAATCTGTATAATTCTTTCACTTTGACTAATAAGAGATTGGCAAATGAACTGATATCGTGCAACTCATATAATTCATTTTCTATATCCAGAATATCCTCAAGACCTCTTCTATTCATTTCAAGGTCCATTATATTAGCATATGATCTAAGCGCAGATACTACAGTAGTCAAAAGCTTCTGAAGTGTTAATTCTGTTTTCATCTTATAGTCATTGATATCATAATTTATAACAACTTCTTCTTCTGGCGCTTGACCTGGCTGTCCTGTTCTTAGAATAATTCTAATAAACTTATTTTGGATTTCGTCTCTAATATATTTGACAAGTTGTAATCCAGAATCATCTTTTTCCATCACAACATCTAATAAGACCACCGCAATATCATCAGTTTCTCTTAAAATTGTCTTAGCCTCTTCAGCATTATATGCGCATAAAAAATTGAGCCCTTTTTCTTGATAAACAAAATCACTCAGCACCATTTTTGTAGACTCATGGACTATCTTTTCATCGTCAACGATTAAAATGTTCCATGCGCCTTTCTTTATATTTGTTTCCTCGATTGTTTCTTCAAAGAACTCTATCTTGTCGTCATTAAATAATACCATAAACCTCTCCTGTCAGTATCAGTACAAGATTATTATACCCTGAATTTATAAGAAAAAACACCTACAATTGAAAATTGTAAGTGTTATTCATAATCTTCATAATCAACATCAATAACTTCATCAGTTGATGTAAATTCCGGTGTTTGTTCATGTTCATTGTGAGTCACATCAGCTACAGGTTTGTTTTTCTTGAAATATCTATATATTATATATGCAAGTAAGACCAACCCAACTGGTGTGCCAAATACTAACCATCCTGCAAATCTCATTATTAAAAAGAATACAATCACGCCAAGAATTAGTATACCACATCCCATATTTCCATTTGTTCTAAATACCATAAGCACTCCTTTTCTTTATTTTATTTTACATCATAAAAGAATAC
>JABXKX010000175.1 GCA_013619035.1 Peptostreptococcaceae bacterium | reverse complement strand
TGTCACATTAGCAGGCGCTACATCAAGATGAATTGTTAACCCTTCATCAGAGTAGATTTCATCATCTTCAGCAAATACACCAAATGATGGCACAATCATACAACAGATTAGTAGTAGTGCGATTAGTTTTTTCTTCATCTTTCTCTCCTGTCTTGTGAAAGGTTCAACCTTTATTGTTTTACTACATAATTATATGCCCACTTTTATAAAATGGACATATAATTGGTTCTTTTGTCTTATAATTTAATCTTTTCTATTATTTTTTTTGTTATTTTTCATCTTTCTTCTATTATAAGAGAGTTTTAGTATCTATAATGAGTTTTTAATACCGATTGATGATTTTTTCTCTATAATCGATTCTGATGTTATCTTTCATATGATCTATTAACGCTTTTACCATGGAAGCACCTTCTGCTCTAGTGACGTGAGAACTTGGTCTAATGGTATTATCAGGAAAACCATTGACTAGATTTATCTCATCTGCCATGTAGATAAATCGTTTTGACCAGTTTGGAATACTTGTATCATCATCATATCTTGTTTCAAATGGTAATTGAGGTGCTCGATTTTCTAGACCTAATGCATTGATCATAATAGTAATGACTTCTGCTCTTGTGATTTGATCTTCTGGATTAAAGTAATTACCATAACCACTCATAATATCATTGTTGTAAACAAACGTCACATAGTTAAAGAATTCATAGTCATTTGGAATATCATAGAACATTTGAGTGGCCCCTGGTCTTAAACTCCTGATGATATCAGTTTGTGATCTTTCTTCAATTGTCGCAATGGCATTGGAAATCATCTCTGCAAATTCTATTCTTGTTAACGGTTGATCCGGTCCATAAAATTCAGAGTTGTTATTGATAATTTCTAAACTGGCTAAAAAGAAGATATTTTCTTCACTCCAATGGCCACCAATATCTTTATAGTGTGGAATAACCATCGAACTACCGTCTACAATTTTATCATTTCTTAAACTGTCTTCACCTTTGTTTCTTTTAATAGTAGGAAGATTACTTTCGAATACCGGTAAATCATAAGTATATTGGAAAACATTCTCTATTTCATCTACCCTAACATAACTGCCTACAAATGAAATACTCTGAGGTGCAGTAGACTGATATTGAAATTCAGAAAAGGTCTGTTCGGATGCTCTTAAATCAACTTGTCCAAACCATTTTAATTTTTCTTCTGACTTTGAATCAGTTGCATCATAATCCGGATTGGGTACTTCACCGTTAATGGTCATCTTTGTAATGTAAGTTTCTGCATTACCCCAAAGATGATCATAACCAATCATAGTACCTTCATCATGATTCGCGGTCATCTCAATCACAACTTTTTGATCATAACTTTCAGGATTACCATTTGTATAATAAGTTCTTTTTAAATACATATTGCCTGAGAAATAATCAACAGCAGCTGTATTATCATAAATCATCGATCTGTTATAAGATACAGAATCTAAAATATACTCGGTACCCTCTACAGTGATGGTTTCATCTAACTTTGTTAATTCGTATTTATAAGTTGTTTGATCATAAGGTTCTTTCTTTTCTTTTGTCACTCTAAATGTTGCTGATCGATCAATATCAGCATTTTTAGCAGTATTTTTAAGTTCGTAATTATAAGTAATTGTATATTCATCCTGATCCCCTGGATCAGCAGGCATTTGTACAATCCCAGTCATCACGATTGGTTCACCCGAAATAAACAAAACCTCTTGATAGTTGTACTCATTGGTTGTCATTGTTGGATCACCAACAAGACCTCCTTCAAAAGATACAACTTCTGAAAATACCGGTATTAGCGTTACAGCCATTATCGTTAATATTATTATTATTTTCTTAATCATAAACATCCCTTCTTAGGTTATTATCATTACTTATTTATCGGTCAATCTTTCTCTACTGTTTAGCCATACATCTAACTGTAACTTCAATTTAAGCAGTAATCAAGAAAACTATGTTATCTGTAAACTAAACTTTATATTCTTATCGTAATACTCGCTTGTTATATGGTATAATTGACAATATTGACCAATGGTAATTCCCATCAATATTTGCTATTATAAGTTATATAAACAAAACTAACTATACAATTGGAAGTGCAAGATGTTAAAACGAAACAAACTTATTAGAACCATTGGACTTATTATATTTATACTGGTCTCTATCGTGGCTTATAGACACTTTGTTAATAGAGATCATTTATTTAAGAGTCAAAATGTATTCTTACTAGAAGAAGGATGGACATACAATGACCAACCCATTTCTCTTGATGAAAAAATAGACTTAAGAGCCAATGAGTCATACACCATTTCGAATGACTTTAAGGTTTCATCCGATAAGTCACTTTTAGTTCGAACCTCTTTATCTAACCTTGAAGTAAGGGTTGATGATCAAGTGATTTATAAAGAGTTCAAAGACAACCGTCGCTTTTTTAATAAACCCATGGCAAGTTTATGGCATATAGTAGAAATACCTGACAGTGGTGATGTTTTAACGATTACTTATCAATCACCTTATAAAAAAATGAATGGTATATTAAATCCAATTGTTTATGGCCATAATGGCGATCTGTTCTTTTATGTTTATGACCAATATGGTTTGCCATTTATCATTGATGTTCTCATCTTATTCTTGGGGCTTTTGATGGTTATTATTGCTTATATCAATCCAAATGAAATCTATAACAATATATGGCAAGTTGGTATGTTCTCCATATTCTTATCTTTTTGGATGATTGCCGAATCAAGAATGTTACAATTCTTTTCAGGCAGTTTATGGCTTATTGGAAGTTTAGCCTATATCAGTTTGCCACTTATTCCTATACCACTTTTGTTTTATATTAAAAGTTTAGTTTCAAAAGAAAGTGCTAAACCACTGATGACAGCAGTAAAAATCTGTTGTATTGACTTTTGTTTTGTAATCTTCATGCAACTGTTTTCTATTATGGATTTCTTTGAAACCGTTTGGATAACACATACGGTTATCGGTATAACAATCTTAATTATTTTAAAGCAACTCTTCTATGAAATAAAAGTTAGACATAATAAATCAGCTAAAAACTTCTTGTTCTCACTCGGTATTTTACTTGTTTTTGTCATTTTGGATATGTTTAGATTTTATGCTTTTGGCATTGCTAATGTCACTGTATTTGTACGATTTGGATTTTTAATATTTATTATTATGTTAGGTATGGAGACGGCTCGTCACCTGATGGTCTTATTAAGAAAAAGTTATAAAGCCGCATTCTATGAAAAACTGGCTTATTTAGACCAATTAACACAAGGACCCAATCGGACAGTATTTGAAAGAGATCTAGAAGATGTATTCTCTGATGAGATAAAACGAAGCCGTTTACGTCTCGTCATGCTCGATATGAACCAACTAAAAAAAATAAATGATGTTTATGGTCACGTCACAGGTGATGAAGCCATCAAAAAAGCTTATGAACTGATCACCAAACATTTCCGTCATTTAGGTAAAACTTATCGTATTGGTGGAGACGAGTTTGCTTGTATCATTATTGAGGATGTCTACGAAGCATTTAAGACCTCTTGCGAGTCATTAGAAAATAGTATTATAGAAGAAAATAAGAGTCTTACATATCCAATAGGCATTGCTCTTGGTAGTGTGACGTATGATCCTGAACTGGATATTGCAGTTAAGACGATGATGCACAGAGCCGATGTGAATATGTATGAAGCAAAGAAAAAAGGCACTCAAATAAACTTAGCATAATAGAAGCACCTATGAAATATAAATCTTTCATAGGTGCTCTTTAAATGGATTAATAAATAGACTTCAATGAATATTTTAACTCATGTTCATAAAGAATCTACGGTCATACATAAGGGAATTATCATTACGTTTTTATAAGTCCCAATTTTCTTTCAATACCATATTGTATGAAAGGATGTCTAACAGAATTAAATACGTTTAATTCAAAGATGTTTTATATCTTTTCTATTAAGTGTATTTTATTCTAC
>JABXKX010000461.1 GCA_013619035.1 Peptostreptococcaceae bacterium | reverse complement strand
CTCCAATATATGTTATAATATTATCAGTGATAAAAAAGAGGATTCGCCAACAGGCGTATCCTCTTTTCCATTTTGTGGAAAAGTGTGCTATCTAAATGATAGTACACTTTTTTTAGTTGATAGGAGAAAATAATGAATAATAATTACACAAGAAACGAAAAACTTAAAAATATCTTTAATCTTGTAGCTGAGAATTTTGAAAGTGTTGGACCGAATTACTTTACATATTTCGGCCATCAACTAGTAAATCGTTCTGAAATAAGTGAAGGAAAAAAGGTACTTGATGTTGCATGTGGAAGAGGTGCATCTATATTTAAAGCATTAGAGAAAGTTAGTGAAACAGGTCATGTTGTTGGTACTGACTTCTCTAATGAGATGATAAAAGGTGTTGAAAAGAGAATGAAAAAAGAAAATATCAGTAATCTAAAAGTACTTCAGATGGATGCCGAAAATTTGGACTTTCCATCGAATCAATTTGATTATGTATTTTGTGGATTGTCTGTTCATTTCTTTTCTAAGCCATTGTTAGCAGTCGATGAAATGTACAAAGTTCTAAAAGTTAATGGAAAGATAGGAATCAGTAGTTGGAGCATAAAGAAAGATATAAACAAAAAGGGGACTTATGAGAGAGCTTATCTCAGAGTATTTCCAGCAATTAATAGTAAACAGCATAGTATAAGTAATGATCGACCAGACTTTTCTTCAAAAGATGGATTAACTACTATTTTATCTAAAGCAGGTTTTATATCAATTGATATACAAGAAGAAACTAAAGTATTTTACTATAAAGACAAAGATGAGTGGTGGAATGAGCAAAGTAACAATGCAACTAGAGGATTCTTTGAGAGAATTAAATCAACAAATCCAGAACTATTCAATGATTTCAAAATTGCTGCTTATGAAGAAGTAGAAAAAGAAATGGAAGGTGGCCGTGTGAAGTTTGAAGCTAAAGTTTTATATGGTTATGGTGTGAAACCTAATTAATATCAAAACAGACTAGAATGCAATTATATCTAGTCTGTTTTTTTATTTTCATTATAAGGTTATAAATTGCCATTTTTTTATAGCCCAAATATTTTGAAACTGCTTTATTAGGATAAAACAAACTTCTTGTAGTTTCCTAGTAAGTGATCGCTAAAGAAAAAGAATATGCGACCATGTTCAAATATCGTCTTCACACTCTCCTTAAAATTTAATATTGGTACAGATGGTAGGATTTGAACCCGCACGCCCACAAGAGCACTACCCCCTCAAGGGGAAATCGTTAATAATTCGCCATCAAGAGCATTGCCATATCTAAGTTTGAAGTCAATTGCTTTAATTTCAATATTATAACTTCATCACATAGGTAGTACCATGTCCTATATTTTTAAATCCGTAACTTTCAAACACCTTTTCCTCTAATTCACCATACCATGCATTTAATGCTAAACTTTCAAATCCTAAATCATACAGTTTATTAATACCTATACCCAAAACATAATTTGGAATGATACTTTCTCTATATTCAGGATCTATCCCAAAGGGATATAGGTGTGCATGCTTTTTATAGCTATCGCTCCATAAAATATAAAAAGCCACATACTCATCTTTTTCGTTTACGACAACAAAAGACAAATCGCTGTTAAAAGCTGGTGAACTGACAAAGCTCATTACAGTTTCTCCATTTGGCATATAACTGCTACTTGGCCAAATTCTTGTATACAATTTTGCTACTTTTTCACATATAATTTTATCCGAAGTATCAATATTTATCACCTTAAATGATTTTGGTAAAGTTGGTAATTCATGTTTCTTAGCAATGCTTAACTTCCTATAAGTATCAGTAAACTCGTTTTTTATGCCACCATATTTCCGCAATAACGACTTCCTTTTTTCATCACCATAATAAGATGAAAAACTTATATTTTCAATCTTAGGAAATTGTTCTCTACAATTGTTCATTGCATAGACGAGCATTTCTTCTTCTATATTTTTATATTTGGGATGAACTTGTAAAAAATAATCCCCTGGTTCCTCATAATGACAAACCCCAATAATTTTATCACCATCCTCCCATATTTGAACACCATCTTCCCAAACACGACTTCCAGTAGCTTCTTCAAGATTATGTATACAAAATCGATTAAACGACCATCTTCCGTTATCCCAATTATCAGTCTGCTGATTTAAAATATAAGTATCACTTAAGAATTTATCAACATCGTCAAAATCTTTTTCACACACAAATTTTCTTTTACTAAGACACATCTAACTTCCTCCTTGATTAAAGTTCTACTACTTCCATATTAAAAGTATCCTCAGCTAAATACTTATCAACTTTTCTTTATTAGTACAGCGTTTAACGCTAAAACATACGGTAATTAAAAAGTTCTTATATTAGTATAGCACTCAAAGACCTTCTAATACTTTTCAGTTTCATTACACCAATGCACCTTCGGTGCTTACATTCATTCAAAATACAATGGTAACTTAGGCGATTGATCATCTGATTTCTCTTTAGTTATCGACTTTAAATCAATGGATGAAACTGATGATATATAAGATTCTTCTTGAAATACAGCATCAATACCAACAGCAATCATTTAGTGCCTTCTTAAAATAGTTTAATCCCAGCGTCTCAAATTCCATTCATATTCGTGAGTTAAACGGGAGTGATCTAGTCACCCCAACTTGCCTTAATCGAATGAAGGTTGATTAACACATTTGTAGCCAGGTGTATACTCCCAATCAGAAAATACATTTGCCAATCACTTCATTACAAAGTAAGTATAGGTATAAAACCTCTACTTATATATTACGTATCAGAATCTTATTTTGAGATAAAATCCCTAATGCACTTGTTGCAGGGATCATGTTAACATTATTTCGCTCGTATGTCTGCCAATTGGTTAGACTATAACACACTGTTACGATTAGGAACTCACATCATCTTCATCAGAATGTTCTATTGAGGAAACTATAACAGCGAATTTAGAACATCTAACTTGAAACGTACATAATCCGATTGCTGTTGTTTCCCCATAGAAATATTTTTGGAATGCTTTCTACTTATCTTCTTCATCCACATTTCGATTAATTCTCCTTGTATTTTTCTTATTCTATTATTACTGACATTTAGTATTGTATTGTTAGTTGTCATAATGACCTCCCTGCTTATTTAATAAGTTTGAACAAACTCAACTCAAACATAACGCAATGTAGGTAGCCAAATGTTGTGTATATAGAGTTTACATCTATAAAATTCTACATATCTTCTAACATTACTAAATATATCTGAAATTGATTCGATTGTTTTTCTTGCCTTTTCTTCTGTTGCTTAGCTGCATGCTCCAGTATTCATCGTTCTTATTTCTTGTTTCAGATTTGCTTATTGCATTTAACTCTATATATCCCATTAATTCTATATTCAATGTATTCACCTCTTTATCTGATTTATCATTCCAATTCATTAATATCGCATCTTATTTTATTTATAGTATCCCAGAGTGATTATACTTACACATTACCGTAATTTTTTTCCAATAATTCCTTTTAATACAAGTATGTATGCATAAAAAAACCGTAGTTGCCTACGGATAGGTTCTCATATAATAGTTATTAGAAAACATACTCCAGATGTAGGGATATTATAGATATTCTTTTGCTTTTAATTGTATTAAGGTTATTCATAATATTACCTCCTTTTAATCCTTGTATGTGCTCTGCACTTAAACTATAACCACTATAACATAGGAATATTTGGGTTTCAACTACATAATAATTACAGAATTATTACACTTTATTTATCATCTCCACTATTACCTAAGACTTCAAAATATTTAAATCAAACTATCCTAGTTAAGAATAGGAGTATTACAACAGTCCATTTAAGTACAAAAAACACGCATCAAAAGATACGTGTTTTACTAATTGGTGCGGATGGCGGGATTTGAACCCGCACGCCCGTTAGAGCACTACCCCCTCAAGGTAGCGTGTCTGCCGTTCCACCACTGTCTCTTAT
>JABXKX010000106.1 GCA_013619035.1 Peptostreptococcaceae bacterium | reverse complement strand
ATTATATAGAATGCTACATTTGAATATAATGTTATATCAAGCGGGTGATTTGAACGTTAAAATTTAATACAGATACCGATGATATTTTAAGATTTTTATCGACTTCTCCGTTTTAAATTGTTCGAACTCAAATGAACCATAACGTGGTACTTTCCTCCATGGTGTTCAACTCATTTAATTGCCACTCTCAAACCAATAACAAACTATTACTTTAACAAGAAAAGTGTCATTGTCGCCTTTTAATTAGTAACTCATATAATAATGTTATATCAATAGTTCCACCACAGACTCAAAATCTAAACACAAAAAAAGACCAAAGCTAAGCTTTGATCTTTAAGTTACTATTTATCTCTTACCAGCATCATATGCTTCACCCGCCGCTTTTGGTCCTACTGAATTCTTACTGAATAAAAGTAGAGCAACTAAAGTTAAAACATAAGGTAATGCTTTGTATAATTCTTGTGGTAATGCCAATGCTTTTAAGCTGTCATTAACAGATGCCATAGTTGACATAGTTCTCATAAATCCGAAGAAGAATGAAGCACCAAGTACTTTCCAAGGTTTCCATTGACCGAAGATTAATGTTGCTAAGGCTAAGAAACCTAAACCATCAACTGCTCCTGTAAATTCACCTTTGTATGTTAATACTAAGATAGCACCACCTAGTCCTGCTAAACAACCAGATAAAAATACACCAATGTATCTCATTTTGATAACATCAATACCCATTGAAGCAGCTGCTTGAGGGAACTCTCCACATGCTCTTAATCTTAAACCAAATGGTTTCTTATAAAGAACAAACCAAACGATTACTACAATTGCCAATACCAAGTATGTTGTAAAATATGTCTTTGTAAAGAATAATTCTCCAATGAATGGTATTTTACTTAATCCAGGTACATCTGCTCTTGTAACACCAGATAATACACCTAAACGCTCAGAACCTGTTAATAATTCAGAACAGAATAATGCAAATGCTGCTGCTAACATGTTGATGGCAGTACCAGAGATAATTTGATTGGCATTTAATGAAATACACGCATAAGCATGCAGTAATGAGAAAATACCACCAGCTATCATAGCTGCTAATAATGCAACTAATATCATACCAAAGCTCACGCCTTGTCCTGGATCTAATCCAGCTGCAAATTTATGAATAACGAAAGCTCCAACAAATGTACCAATAATCATTAAACCTTCAAGACCAATGTTTACTACACCAGATCTCTCAGATAATAGACCACCAATAGCCGTTATTAGAATTGGTGCCGTAAATGCTAATGCATAAGGAAATATTTGAAATAAGAAATCTAACATTATTTAGCACCTCCTTTTTTCTTAGTATTTACTAATTTTTTAATTACATTTTTAAATAATGTACCTGTTGCTGAGAAATAAATGATTACAGCAATCATCATTGGTACCAACTGATTCGGTACATTGTTCACAAGATTTGCTTTTACTGCTCCAGCACCAACTTTGAAGAATGCTAGTAGTAAAGAAGCTAATACAATACCGATTGCTGAATTAAGACCTAATAATGCAATTACGATACCATCGAAACCATATGTTGGTAATTTTCCGATTGCAATATGATCTGTATTTCCTAAGTAGTAAGTAACACCAGCTAAACCAGCTAATGCACCAGAAATCATCAACGAGTGAAGAATTCTAGTATTTACTTTGATACCAGCATACTCAGAAGCATCTTTGTTAAATCCAACTGCTTTAAGTTCATATCCAAAAGTAGTTCTATTTAAAACGAATGCGTATATAACAGCTGCAATAAGTGCTATGAATAAACCAAAGTTTAAATTTGCACCATCGAACGCATTTTGTAACCATTCAACTCTTAATGTAGCAGTCGGTAAAACTTTCATTGATTCTGTATCAAAATGAGGTGATTGAATCCAATTTCGAACGGTATAACTTACGACTTCTAAGGCTACATAGTTCATCATAATGGTTGTAACAACCTCGTTAACTTTATATTTTGCTTTTAATATTGCCGGCACAAAAGCCCAACAAGCACCTGCTATTGTTGCAACAATAATTACAACTGGTACGTGAATAGCTCTTGCCATTTCAAACTGTGTGCCAACTACTGTTGCTGCCAAACCACCGATTAACATTTGACCAGATACACCAATATTGAAGATACCTGTTTTAAATGAGAATGCTACTGCTAAACCTGCAAGCATAAGTGGTGTTGCAGTTAATAATAATTTACCAATTTTCTCTAAGTTTTGTAACTCACCGTTCTTAAGTCCAGTTGCCCCTCGAACTAAATATTTAAAACCTTCTGCTGGGCTGTTCTTTGTAAAAAGAATCAATAAAACCCCAACTAGTAGACCAAATAATACAGCAGCAAATGGTGCAATTAGATCTAAAGTTTTTTCCTTCTTTAGCCATTCTCTCACTACTTATCACCCGCCTTCTTTGAACCAGCCATCATTAGACCTAATTCATTCTCATTTGTTTCTTTAGAGAATACTGTGTCCATGATTTCACCTTCATACATAACTGCAATACGATCAGCTACATCTAATACTTCATCTAATTCTAATGAAATTAGAAGTACAGCTTTACCTGCATCTCTTTCAGAGATTAACTCTTTATGAATATACTCTATTGCACCAACATCCAGACCTCTAGTTGGTTGTACAGCAATTAAAAGAGCAGGACTTCTATTAATTTCACGAGCGATAATTGCCTTTTGTTGGTTACCACCTGACATTGATCTAGCAATAGTTTCACTGCCTTTACCAGAACGCACGTCAAATCTCTCAATTAAAGTATCACTTAATTTTCTAATTTCAGCTCTATTTAAGAAACCATTTTTTGATAATGGCTCTTGATAATAAGTTTGTAATGCCATATTTTCTTCTACTGAATAATCAAGCACTAAGCCATGTTTATGTCTATCTTCAGGAATATGACCGATTCCAGCTTCAGTTCTTTTTCTGATAGAAAGATTATGTATATCCTGTCCTAAAAGACTAATTTTACCGCTAGTCAATTTTTTTAGACCTGCGATTAACTCAACCAATTCAGTCTGACCATTACCTTCAATACCTGCTACACAGAAAATCTCTCCCGCTTTAACTTCAAAAGAAACATCATGAATAATTGGCTTCTTAGTCTCACCTTGTAATGAAAGGTTTTCAACTTTCAATACAACACTTGTAGGTTTCGCTTCTGTTTTATCAACACTGAAGTTTACGTTTCTTCCAACCATCATTTCAGCCATTTTCATTTCATCAGTCACAGCTACATCAACAGTACCAATATAACGACCTTTTTGGAGTACTGTACATTCATCAGCAACTTGCTTAATCTCAGCTAACTTATGAGTGATTAATAAAATCGACTTACCTTTTTTAGTTAAACCTCTCATGATGTTTAACAACTCTATGATTTCTTGAGGTGTTAAAACAGCTGTCGGTTCATCAAAAATCAGGATTTCAGCATCACGGTACAACATTTTAAGAATCTCAACTCTTTGTTGCATACCAACAGAAATATCTTTGATTTTAGCGTAAGGATCTACTCTTAGACCATACTTTTCACTGATGTCAGCAACTTTTTCTGCAGCAGTCTTAATATCAATCGTACCATATTTCGACTTAGGCTCCATACCTAAAATAATGTTCTCAACAACAGTAAAATCTTCTACTAATTTAAAGTGTTGATGCACCATACCAATACCATGTGCATTCGCTACATTAGGATTGGCAATTTTTACTTCTTTACCACGTACTTTAATCATACCTTGCTCTGGTTGATACATACCAAACAGTACACTCATCAATGTTGATTTTCCAGCACCATTCTCACCCAATACAGCATGAATTGTTTGTGGCTTAAGTTTTAGAGTGACATTGTCATTAGCTTTAATACCTGGAAACTCTTTTGTTATATTGAGAAGCTCAATAATATAATCCATTCTTTCCCTCCTTTATCTCTACAATAAAACAGACTCTTCTATTTTTAATTCCTAATATAGTAG
>JABXKX010000416.1 GCA_013619035.1 Peptostreptococcaceae bacterium | reverse complement strand
GAAGTCTTATTGGAAATTATCCACATAGAAATATTAGAATAGACATTTGTCTATTCTTTCTTTATACTTGAAGCAGGTGATGAAATGAAAAAATATAAAAAACTAAAAATATATAAGTATTTAGATGATATGGAGATGATGAAAAACATCATTGAGTCAGGTGGCGATATCAATAGAATATACAAAAAAACAGGTGAGAATGCTTTGTTTTTAGCATTAGACCCAAGTATTTCAATTGAGGTTATGATATTTCTTTTAGAGGCTGGAATCGATGTGAATGCTCAAAACAAGCTAGGTGATTCTGCTATACATGTCTGCAATGATTTGGATAGACTTAAACTGTTGATAGACCATGGGGCAAATGTCAATCTTGTTAACAAAGCGTCTCTGACGCCGATATTTGGCTGTGTAGACGTTGACAGAGCAACACTACTTGTTGAAAGTGGTGCGGATTTAAATGTAATAGATGATAAGGGACAACATTTTCTGAAATCTCTTCATGTTTCTAATTTTGATTTGATGAAAATCTTTATAGATAAAGGTATGAATCGCTTTATTGAGAGAAACGGTTTGACTTTAGATGCTTTTTTCGAAAAATGGTCTACAATTGAAGTTCAGGCATATTTTGAGAATAAGTTAAGAACACAACCCGAATTATATAGAGTTAAGGTGTAGTTTTTATAACTACACCTTTTTCAAACTTTTTTTTTGGGGTATAAGGACAAAGAGGTCAGGAGGGGTTATGGATATACATGTTGCAAGACAACCAATATTTGATAGAGATTATAATGTAGTGGCTTATGAGTTGCTTTATAGAAATAGCAAAGAAAATTCATTTGATGGCAGTATTTCTGATAATGTCGCAACGTCATTGTTGTTAATGAATAGTTATTATACTTTTGGTATAGAAAATTTAGTTGGTGAAGCAAGGGCTTTTATTAACTTTGATAGACATTTGATACACATTGGTGTTCCAGAATTACTAGATAAAAATAGAGTCACCATAGAAATCTTAGAAACCGTTAATCCAGACGCAAAATTTATGAAGGAAATCAGAAAACTGAAGTCTTTGGGATATACGATCGCCATAGATGATTATGAAGCGGATTATCCTCATGAAGAAATTCTACAGTTGGTAGATTTGGTGAAAGTTGATTTTTCGATGTGTAGAAAAGAAATCATTGAAAAAATAGTTAGAGATCTTAAAAAAAGAGGTAAATTACTTTTAGCTGAAAAGGTTGAAAGTAAAGATGTTTATGAGTGGGCCCACGACCTGGGATTTGATTATTTCCAGGGGTTCTACTTTGCAAAACCAGCTGTTCAGACTCAGAAAACCATGAGTTCAAGTGGTGTATCTTATGTCAGGTTGATGGATGAACTAAATAATGATGAACCTGACTTTAAAGCGCTCTCAAAGATTATTTTGATGGATGTTTCACTAACCTATAAACTTTTAAAGCTTGTGAATGTCAATTCAAAACCTATCAGTGAAATTACGTCGGTGCAACAAGCATTAGCAGTCCTTGGTGTTAAGCAATTTAGAAAATGGCTATCTTTAGCGATGGTCCAGAATTTGAGTACAAGAGAAAATTCTGAAGCCGTAAAGTATGCTCTGATTCGATCAGATCTTTTGGTTAAAATCGCAGAATCTTCTAAACTTAAAAAGTCAGTAGAGGAACTATCTTTACTTGGTATACTGTCAATTTTAGATGTGGTCCTAGAAATGAAGATGGAAGATGCTTTAATGAATTTGCCAATTGGTGAAGAGATGAAAGATACTCTTTTAGGGAAAGAAACTAAGTACAGTGATGCGATGAAATTATGTCTTGCTTATGAAAAAGGTGTGTTTGATAAAGCAAAGCAAGCTGCAATAAATATAGAGTATGAATTAGAGCAATTACCTGAGCATTATGTTGCTTCAATCTCTTGGGCAGAAAAGATGTTTAGAGAACTTCAAAGTGTTGATTAAAGAGAGTTTCAAGGTAGAGAAAACCTAAATTCCATCTTGAAAATTTTAGCAATATAGAGTACATTTTGATTAGGAGGTGTTATGTTTCACTTAGATGAATTGTTAAAAATGAAGCCTAAAATAAATGGTATTGAAAATCTGAATGCATTATCAAGCGGAGAGAGAATTGGTGATTCCCCTTATGTAGTTAAGAAGACATTACATAGGAGTAATGACAGCTTCGTTTATTTAGCGTTTCATTCTGTTACAGATAGTCATGTCATCATTAAAGAGTTTTTCCCTATGATGGGATTTGAATATCAAAATTCTTGCCTTCGATTAAAAAGAAGTGATTTTGGAGAAGTGATTTTGCCAAATGATGAAATAGAAGGTATTAGAGCATTTCATCAATTAAAGCGTTATTATAGAGAGTCAGCAATTTATATCAAAGGTCTATCAAATGAAAAACATCTAGTGTCGGTCATTGAATCATTTGAATGCAATAATACAGTTTATGTGGTTTTAGAGTATTTACCATTTCCTACTTTAGAGACTCTTATGAAGGAGAAGGTTTTATTACCAAGACAAGTGATGTCACTTTTCCAAATGATTTTAGTAGCAGTTGAGAGCATTCACAAAAAAGGTTATACTATTAAAACCTTAAAACCCACCAATATATATATAACTGACACCCATGCAATTATTGGTGACTTCAGTCCTTTGAAAAGGAGTTATTTTATCAGTCGAGGTTCAGAGTCTGATTTAGACCCTTATGTGGCATCAGAACTACTTACCGAGGAACTGATTCAAGACTCTGTAGATGTTTATAACCTTGGAAGAGTATTGGAATCATTTATGAATCATATTGGATATCATATGATGGAACAAAATGTACAAAGGTCAAAGGGATTTAATCCTAGGAAAATAGATTACATACTCACCAACTCCTTAAATGAGAACCCTTCAGAACGTATACAATCTGTTGCTGAAATTAGAGATCTGTTAAATCATAAAATTGTAGATAAAAGCAAACGCATTGATATTGTTAAATACTTTTTAGCGTCTCTTTTGGTTATTATTGCCGTCTTTTCAGTTAATCGTTCTGGAGTATTAGAAATGATGCCATGGCCGAAAGAGGAAATTGTAACAGAGGTATCTAATGATGTGGTGATACAATCGTCTGATTTTAGATTTATAACTAAAAGAAGTTTCTTTGATTTTAAAGGACCAAAGATGATTAGATGGGTAGATGACTTTGAGGGTTCGTATGAGGTGAATCTAATATCAGATCATGAACATAGAACAGTTGTTATTTCTGATAATTGCATTGATATAGATGGGTTTGGTTTGAATCCTGGTGATTATAGTTTATCGATAAGAAATACTAATATGGATGAAATAATAATGGATTTTAAGGTTGTATCGAATAATGAAAATCCCTTGTCGGCACCCATATGTGGCAATGATAATTATGCTTTTTATAACAGAGAAAATAAAGTGATTACTTGGACATCAGAAACAGAGAATCTCTATAGAATTGTGATTTATGACTATGCTCTTTCGAGTGTTGTTTATGATTTGAAAACAGAACAAACCACATTAGACATTGATGTGCTGAGTTTAAAAAGAGGTCGATATTTATTAAGTGTACAAGGATATGTTGAGGATAAAGAAGCGTTATACGATCAAGTTAATTTGGAAATATTTGATGACAATGAGCTTAAAACGCCGATACTGTTCTTAGAAGATGGTGAAGAACTTCATCTTGGAGATAACATTACTTGGAAAACTTTAACTTCGGGTGATATTAATATCCGAATGGTTCATGAAGAAACGGGAGAGTTTGTTGATTACTCAACACCTTCAAATCTAGGTTTTATCACACTGCCCTCTGAGTTGACTATAGGTTGGCATAATTTATATGTCTCATACACAAATCAACAATTATCTTCAATAATTGTTGAATTAAGAGTTCTAATTGTTGATTAGTGGCTAAATAGACGGATATATGGCTAAATAAACATTCTGTGTTGATTTTTAAAAGTACTTTTATATAATTGTATTTATATG
>JABXKX010000601.1 GCA_013619035.1 Peptostreptococcaceae bacterium | reverse complement strand
CTTCAAATGTATTTTCTTCAATAAAATCAACTAATCTATCAACATCCTTGCAACTGATGGCTTCTAACTCTTTATAACACTCTATTTCATCTGCTATTCTCCCAGTAACTAGAATGGCTTTCTCATCTAATTTTCCTTCAATACCCTCTATATCTTTAGCAGCGATAATTTTGGGGAAGTTGCCTTCACTCACACCTTCTAATATGACATAGTCATGATCATATAAATTTAGAATTTTATAAATATCAAGATGTTCAGAATATAAAATATCCGTTTCATCTCTTCCTCTAGCAGCAACTAATTGTGAGCCTGCTTTTCTATGTCGATCTGTATTGGTTCCGTCTATATCCATTTGAAATTCCTCATAATGAATATCCTTCAAACTCCCAACCGTATAATTTCTTTTTCTTAATTCTGTTATTATTTTTTCAATTGTAGTGGTTTTGCCAGATTGAGTAAATCCAACAACAGATAATACTTTCATAAATAACTCCTTATATCAGTACCCATATCGTACCCAAACTTGATAACATTATTACGATATAATCTATACTTCTAAATTTTAATTGAAAATGACTGGTTCTCTTTGGATGTGCTCTAAATCCCCTCATTTCAATAGATAAAGATAGTTTTTTAGCTTTATCGAGTGCGCCAATTACTATCGGTGATAAAATATAACTGTAGAGTTCTATTTTTTCTTTGAGTTTAAGTTGTTTGATTTGAATACCTCGTAGTTCTATGGCGATTATTGTATTTTTGAATTCATTCATAAAGATTGGCATAAATCGAATTCCCAAAGCAACCATAAAAGCAAAATCATATGGTATCTTACATTTAATTAAAGCACCTATTAATTCAATTTCACTTGAGGTTGTCAGTATTGTACCAGAAACCAATATGATTAGTATTCTGAATAAGTAGGACAGTCCTTTAATCAAACCAACATCTGTGATCAGTGCAAATGATCTAATCCCTATAAGGGTGGTACCCTCTTGATTAAATATACTTTGCAAGATAATAATACCAATCAGTAAGAACATCATTTTTTGAACTTTCTTTAGTACACTCATAAAATGTCCATCAAATAACTTAGCAAGTATCAAACCAATAACAAATAGAAACACCAACATACTAAGTTGAGTGATTACAATTGCCAATGAGGATATCATCATCACCACTGCAATTTTTGTTCTTGGATCTACATGTTTCATATAGCCTCCATTTCAATGACTTCATCTGCATGGTTATGAACAAACTTTTTATCATGGCTGATGATAAGAACACCAACACCTTCTTTTTTGATACTTTGAATAACTTGACCTAAAGCCTCTTTCCTAATACTGTCTAAACCCGTTGTTGGTTCATCTAATATGAGGTACTCAGGATCTCTAATGAATATTGAAGCCAGTGCAACACGTTGTTTTTCACCTTGACTGAGCACATGGCAATTAGAATCCAGTATGGTTTCTAGATGAAATAGTGAAACCACTTTATTAAGTTTTGCTTCTATTAATTCCTCTTTTAAACCATTCAGTCTAGACGAAAATGTCAAATCATCTCTTACGGTTACAGCAAAAATCTGTTGAGATGGATTTTGAAATAAATATCCCACACGTGATCCAAGCTCTCCAAGAGATTTTGATTCTATATTCATATCATCATAAAAAACATGTCCGGTTTTTGGTTTTAATATACCCATAATTAACTTGCCTAAAGTTGTTTTACCACTACCATTAGCACCCATAAGTGCTGTACAGGTGTGACCTTTTAGTTCTAATGACAAATCCTTAATAATAGGATTCTTTTTGTACTGAAAACAAACTGACTCTAGACTAATTTTTTTCAAAGTAGTTCTCCCTTAAACTCAATCAAATCGCCCTCTTTTAATTGAAAGACATGATCAGAAATATCGAGATGATCCAATTCATGTTCTATCATTAGAATGATCTTGCCTTCTTGTTTTAATTTTATTATGGCTTGTTTAATCAATAAACAGCCTTTTTCATCTACTTGAGCCATGATTTCATCCAATAACAAAACATCCACGCCCATCACAAGTATAGAAGCTAAAACGACCAATTGTTTTTCGCCACCCGATAGCTCACTTGGATTTCTATTTAGAAGATGATGTATTTCAAGTTCTGAAGCAATCTTATCAATTGTTTGATGTATCTGTTTCGCTGGAACACACATATTTTCTAATGCAAAAGCCAATTCAGCATAAACAGACGAAAAAACTATCTGTGTATCTGGATCCTGATATACTGTGCCAATATGTTTTGAAATATCCAAAAGACTTTTATCTTTAATAGAAATCTGATTCAAACATATATCTCCGTTAACTTGACTTTGATTATGATAAGACAACACACCATTAATTGCACTAATAAAAGTCGTTTTACCACAACCACTTAATCCAACAATTGTTGTCACTTCACTTGGATATAATTTGAGGTGTATGCTCTTTAGTATTTCAAGGTTATTCTTAAACTTTACCGACAGGTCTTTGATTTCTAACATTACTGAATATCCGTTGATAAGGCATATTTACACCAATATTGACTGAATTGATCTTTTGATACAATAATCTGATATGGACCATTCCCGCCTTCTTCTCTCGTACCAATCGGTTGATTATCTACCATATACGTGATAAAAACATTTTCAGCTTCTAAAACTTTTTCAGCTTCAAGTGCCACAGCATAACCATCTGCTGCTAAGTTAACAATGACATCATCAGAAAAGACTTCAACACCTGCATCTTCAAACACTTTAATAAGCGGTACCCCTAAGTATGTATGTTCAACCGGTTCAGAACTAGAAGTATCTTTAGTTGCAGTAAATGACATTTCACCTAAGGCTCTAATCTCTGCCATTGTATACTGCTTTATGATTTCACCTTTATATTTGGCTATAAAAATAGCATCATTGTTTAACATCGTTTTTTCTTTTACATTGTCTTTGTTTATAAATACCGTAATACCAATAACAACAACTAAGATCGTCGTTATGGCAATAATAATTTTTGTTTGTTTTTTCATGATGCCTCCTTTTAATGCAAATGTTATTTTTTGACCTTTATATAGGGAATTATCATATCTTCATATCTAAACTCACCATGATCACCGGCATCATCCATTGTATGCATACCATGATCTGCTGTTATAATGACTTTACCATCCCATTTAGAAATAAAATCTTCTACATAACCATCCAGTGTCAAAAGTTGTTCTAATGTTTTATTATCAAAGGGTCCATAATCATGACCCATTTCATCTAAACTATGTAAATGAACCATCATTAAGTCATAGTCTGACTCTAATGCTTTCATCGTTGTTTCATATATTTCATCATCAGTCATGTTATTGCCATTTTTATCAATATTCAAGACTGGTTTTAACGTTGTATCTAAAATATTGATATCCCCTTCTATTAAAATGGCTTTAAGATTATTATCAAGTGCATAATCAAAAATATCTGGTGTTTTTAATGCTCTGTAAGATCTGTTCAGTACACCATTAACTTTTGGAGATTGTCCTGTAATCATCGCTGCAAAACCGGCATTGGTAACCGGTTTAAAGATTGTATTAGCAATTGATACATCGGATACAGTATTCATATATGTCTCTAAATTATTCTTCATATAGTCGTATTGTGTAAAAGAAAAACCATCTATAAATATCACCATGACATTTTCATTTTGTTTTAACGAATGAAGAACCTCATCATAAGTGTCCATTACCGTATGAGTTGGTGGATTGATTATAATACCTTTTAAATCATTATAGACATTAAAGGTTTCTGGAATGATATAATTAAGTTGATGTCCAGAAAGTTCAATATATCCTCCATCACAAGTAAAATACTCATAATCTCCTTCTGAGGTCATCATCAATTGCATTTTATAGGCATCTTCTATTAAGTCCTCCATTTGAAGCACTTTTTTTATTTTCATGCCTGGTACTTTATATGTTGTACCTTCTACTGTTTTTTCAGAAATACCATCTAAATAATTTAGATTC
>JABXKX010000313.1 GCA_013619035.1 Peptostreptococcaceae bacterium | reverse complement strand
AGATGTGTATAAGAGACAGTATTATACCTTATAAGTGGTTATCATTCATAAGAACTTATCCCTTTTGAGGCATAAATGTTTTCAAATGAATAGCATACTAATGATTATTACACATCAAAATGATCCGTTCAAATGAACGGATCAAAGTTACATCATAAATATATATATTATTGAGATAATTTTTGGATTAGACTGTATAACATTTGAGCCACTTCAGCTCTTGTGGTCGTCATCTTAGGTGTTAACATATTGTTGTACCCATGGATAACATCTCTAGAAACCAGATAACTTGCCCCTTCTACGGCATAGTAAGCCAGATCATATTTATCTGTAAAAAGAGTAATATCCAAATTTTCATTTTCTAGACTTATATCATTTTTTGTTATCACCATTGTATTATAAAGAATATACATCACATCTTCTCTAGTAATAGCTTCATTGGGTTTGAATTCAGCTCCGTATATTTTAGGTAATATACCCTTCTCTTTTGCTGCTGCTATTGGTAAAGCATAGTACATCGATTGGTCAACATCTGAATAACTTGTTGTTTTTTCACTAGTAATATTGAAATAAGTTGTAATCAATGTTACAAACTCTGCTCTCGAAATTGTTTTATCCGGAGAAAAAGTAGTTTCACTAGTACCATTAGTTATTGATCTTGAGGCCAATGCTTCAATAGCTTCTTTAGCCCAATGATCGGTAGAATCTTCAAATGTTTTATCAATGTACATGACACTATAATGGCTTAAGTGTTTGGTTGAAAAACTGATGCTGTTACCATTAAACAAACTCTCTCTTAAAACCTCAACTTCACCGTCTTCATTGATATATACGGCTACAAATTTATGATTTTTTCTACCATTACTCTTTAGTGGGAAATCAATTTTGATGTTTTCATCAGAAGACCAATCCACCTTTTTATTCTCTATACTAATTGAAATATCAAAGATCGGTAAATCACCAATCAGTGCTTTGCTCTTTTCAGATAAACCGAGTTCTTCTTTATTTTTTGGTTTGATAACCAATTTAACATCTTTTTCTTTTCCAGTGAACATATCACCTTTAAGCACAACATTTATTTCTTCAGTTTCAACTTTTAAATCCACTTTTTTACCAACAAATCCCTTTGGAATGGCTAACGCAGCTTCACCTTTTTTATCAGTTGTGACTTGCACACTTAATTCAGTTACAACATCATCACCATCTTTAACTTTTTCTAATGCTTTTTCTAATGCTGTTTTTTCTTTAACTGGTATGGCTCTTGCACTTGAGTTTTTAGTTGATTCAGTTACCTTATCTTCTTTGACCGGTCTATCAGGTTGGGTAATTGTAATTATACTATTTAATGAGTGATTTTCTGTATTATCTTTTTCTCTTGCTTTGGCACGATAACTACCTGTACTTAAATTTTCAAACACATTACTATCTTGCCAAGTATTACTGAGTGTATACTCATATACTAAACTCCCACTTGCAGTAATTGTTATTTGACCATTACTGCCACCATAAGAGGTTACATTTTCTTGAGTTGTGGTAATCGTTAATCGTTCAGGAATCACAATATCAGATATGACAGTGACTTCAGAACGTTGTCCTGCTAAATCCTGAACTACGAAGTACACTTTGTAGGTACCGGAACTTCTATTAAGATTTCCTGTACGGTAGTCATTTGCTATTCGACCATACTTAGTACCATTTGCGACGATATAATCTGCATCAATGACTGTATTATCAGTATCAAGAACCGTTAAGATATATAATGTTCCCATTGCATCTTGGATAGAGCCGAATGCTATTTTAAAGTAGCCACCAGTTGCTGTCACCTCACTTAAATTAATCGGTGTTGGATCAGCTATCACACTGTTGATTACAAACTCATCAGATACACTTGCATCACTCGTATCCGTAGCTGTTACCGTTAAAGTAATTGTTGTACCAATAACATCTTCAGCAATTGGTGTGTATTTTAAGGTACTTCCAGTAACGCTCCCTTTGTCAGTTGAGTAAGTGAGACTATCACCTGCATCACCGTCTGTAAAAACATTACTTAAATCTAATGAGAATTCAACACCTACACTTGCAAAGTCCATATCAGAAATTGCATTTGATACGGTTGGGGCATTATTTACTGTTGGCAGTTTAACAGTCCAACCATACCATAAATCATCACCTGTATCACCATCATCAGCACTTTTATAAGCGGTTGTATCATCTACAATAATCTCAGGACTTATGCCATTTTTTATATAATTAATAAACTTAGGCGTATTCGTAAAGTTTACGAGTGTTGGTGGTGTATCATTTAGTTTCAGTGTGATATCTAATAAACAACCTTGAAACACAAAATTTCCTACAGAAACTAACTTTGGTAGTTCAACTGTTTCTAATTTTTTACAGTCATTAAATCCACCTTCTCCAATAGTTGTCAGTTCAGGCAAACTAATGGACTCAAGTGCTTCACAATATAAAAACACTCTTTCTCCAAAACTGGTTACCAAAGGCATATCGACAGTAATCAATTTACGGCACGCCTCAAAGGACTCATTGCCCATAGAAATCGTTTTAGGAAGTGATACACTCGTCAATTTTATACAACCAAAGAAAGCATCTGTTCCAAATGTTTCTGCTTTCGGTAATGTAACAGATGTTAAACTAGTACATCTCGAAAATACCATACTCTCAAAGGTTGTGGCTTCTGGAAGAGTTACCGTTTCCAATAAACCACAATCACCAAAAGCACCATAGCCCACTTCTATTACTTTGGGAAGTGAGATAGAAACAAGAGCATGACTATTTTCAAAGGCTCCTAAACTTTTTGTTGGATACTCCATTAGTGTTAAATTATCTAAAGTAATATCAGTCAATTTGGAATTTTGATACATACAAGCAATACCAACAATGTTTCTTGCTTCTACAATAGTAATTGTTTTTAGTTCAGCACAATAACTAAAGTTTTCTTTGTTTAAATGAATAATGGCATTGTCGATGATATCAATGGTTACATCAACCAATTGATTCATTTCACCATCTTCATCACCTCTACCAGAGATGCCACTAAAAGCTCTTTCCGGTAATAACATCACTTCTTCACCATCAATTGTTTCTGATGTAAACGTGGCATTACCTGTTATGTTCAAAGTTATCAATTCTGATAGATTTTCTGTTATCCACATCACGTCTGTATCGGTGAGTTCACCGGCGGTTACATTTAATGTGGTTATATTGGTTAAGTTTCCACCACATAAAATTGTTATTTCATCTTCTAATGTTTTATCCCCTGTTACATCCCACTGTGAATCAATAGTAACTGTATCTGTATCAAAGTTATTTGCCGCATAAATTGGCGTTATGATACATGTTAACAAAATTATTACAACTACCGACATCTTTCGAATTTTATTCATCATCTCTCCTTATCACTTCTCCATTAAGTCATCATACGAGTAACTCCTACCATGTTATTGTTTAAAGCCTCTCATCAGCTAATAATTTCCAATAACATGTAGTTTTATCATAAATCAAATGCACCTTGATTCGCAATATACGAGGGTTACCACTTGATATGCTTAAGTCATAAGTTGAACAGTTAAAAATGACCTCAGTCATTTTAGCTTAACCGAGGTCATTACATATAGTCTTTATTCATTTAAGAATCATATATACAAAAAACAGTATTCTAAATTCAGAATACTGCTTAATATTTGATTACCAACTAACCAAAATTTATATTGTTTTAGATATGACGCTTTCCAATCCGAAATAGTTGCAAACCAAGCTGAACTGTTTTTCTTTACTCATATTCGGAGTGCGTTTTATCGTTTGAATCCCATAAGTTTCACAAGCTTTTGTAATATCATTTGAAAACTTAATCATTGCTTTATTACTATGAGCAATGGTTTCTTTTGGATTTACCGTATTGTTATTAATACAATCCAAAATCATTTTGTGATCTTCTCTAAAAAAATAGAGTTTTTCAATTTCTGTATCTAAAGTATGAAGACATA
>JABXKX010000105.1 GCA_013619035.1 Peptostreptococcaceae bacterium | reverse complement strand
ATTTACACATATTGATAGATGCTTTTTTAGCCGTTTCAACTACTCTATCGTGAGAGTGTTTCATCTCTTGAATACCTGTTGCCATATTAGTAATACAAGAAATACCTAATACTTCTAATCCTAAGTAATTAGCAATAATTGTTTCAGGTACTGTTGACATACCAACAGCATCTGCACCAAATCCACCAATCATTCTGATTTCTGCAGCCGTTTCATAGTAAGGTCCAGTAAATCCTGCATAAACACCTTCTTTATAAGCAACATTTAACTCATCAGCAACTTCTTTAGCTTGTGCCATTAAAGCTTTTGAATAAGGCTCAGACATATCTGGGAATCTTGGTCCAAATCTTTCATCATTAGAACCCATTAATGGATTCGTACCCATTAAGTTAATGAAGTCATTAATGATCATTAAAGTACCTGGTTCAAAATCTCTATTGATACCACCACAAGCATTTGTTACTAATATTTTTTCTATACCTAACATCTTAAATACGAAAACTGGATAAGTCACTTCTTTCATAGTATAGCCTTCATAGAAATGGAATCTACCTTCCATACATAATACAGGAACACCATTGATTGTACCGCTTACAAGTCTACCCGCGTGACCTTTTACAGTTGATTGTGGGAAATTAGGAATATCCTTGTAATCAATGTAAATCTTATCTTCAATAACATTTACCAAATCACCTAATCCTGAACCTAAAATAATACCCACTTTAGGAACCGCTTTTAAATGTTTCTCAATAAATTCTTTTGATTCCATAACCTTATTATACATGTTGCCTCCTTGTACTTTCTCTTTCAATTAATTGATATGATAACTGTTTGGATACCACATCATTTCCTTTTATAAGCTCTAAAACCATTTGACCAGAACTCTGGCCTCCTAGGTAATAATCAAAATCAATACTGGTCAAACTCGGAGAGATCATACTCGAAACCTCCATATTATCAATACCAGCCACTAAAATATCTTTTTTGTTGTTTTCTATTAGATACCTCAAAGCTCCAATGGCTAATCTATCCATCGCAACAAATATTGCATCCGCTTCAATTATTTTTTGACATATTGCGTAACCTGAGTCATAAGATAAATCATTTACATAAATAACTCTAGGGTCTAACTTCAAAACTTTCATCGCTTCTCTATAGCCCTGTTCTCTCAGTTCACCAATTGCATGATTTTTAGGCATGGCGATATGAACAATTTTTTTACATCCCAATCCATGAAAATAATTTACAATTTTTTTAGAAGCTTCAATATCTGCAAATGCCACTGATGGCTTTTCTAACCCGTTATGGCATTGTCCTAATATAATTGTTGGAACTTTTATTTGATTGATGTAGTCAATATGTTCTGGACTGAGAATCGTTGGAAAGTATATTATACCATCCACCTGTTTGCTTCTAAAGATCTCTAGGTATTTCCTGGCTTGCTCTATATTACCCTTTGAGTCTGCTAAAATAAGTTCGTAACCTTGTTCTCTTAAAATATCACTGATGCCATGAACAATATCAGAAAAAATATCCAATCCAATCGCTGGCAATAACACCCCAATTAATTTCGTTTGATTGGTATTAAGAGCTTGTGCCATTAAATTGGGCTGATAATCATAAGTTTTTAATACGGCTTCTACTTTTTTTCTTAAAGCATCACTGATATTAGGTTTGTTATTTAATACTCTAGAAACACTGGCTTTAGAAACCCCAGCTAATTTTGCTATATCGTCCATCTTCATATAAACACCTGCAATCACTAGTTGTAACCGGTTACAATAATAATTAAAAAAATATTCTAAAGTCATAGTTAATTAACCATGACTTTACTCTTTTCTTTTTTTGTCGCTTTTTCTTCTCGTTTGGTTTCTACATCCCAAACATCTTCTATAAATAAGACCTGACTACTTTCTAAGTCAACATCCTCGAGTTTTATATTACCATTTCCATTCGCACTATTCAAGACCCTAACAACAGGTCTTGCAGGATTTTTATGGCGATAGGTTTTGACAACACCAATTCTACCATCGGATAATACAATTCCTGTACCAATCGGATAGACTGCAATGTTATTCAGTAAAATAGAGTAAATGGTTGGATCAATTCGATAAATGGCTTCTGCCATTAAAATATCTAACGCTCTATAAATAGGCATCTTATTTCTATAAACACGATCCGTTGTCATGGCATCATACATATCACAAACAGTTACAATACGAACATATTCAGGTATTTCAATGCCGCGAAGTCCCCATGGATAACCAGACCCATCTAACTTTTCATGATGCAGTAAAATAATTTGTTTTGTTGTAAAAGGTAATCCATCAATCGCCTCTAATAACTCATAACCATACTCAGGGTGTTTTTCAACACGTTTACGTTCTTCAAACGTCAATTTCCCTGGTTTTAAGATCAGTTCTGATTCAACGCGTACTTTCCCGATGTCATGAAGTAGTGCTCCAAGAGCAATGTTTTTAATATCAAGACGATCATACCCCAAAGCTTTTGCAGCTATAATAGATAAAACCGTCACATTCACTGAATGTTTGTATGTATAGGCGTCCGTTCCAATTAAATCAACAACTGTATACAGGATATCTTCGGCATTTTTAAGTTCACTTAAAAGTTCTTCAACAACATTCCTTACAAGAGCAATATCACTTTCGGTTATACCAGCTTTAACACCCATTCTTTCATTATGAAGTACATCATCAAAGACATGCTTAACAACCCTAACTGATTCTTGAAGTTTTTGGTCTTCAATCAATCCTTTAGGTTCAATTCCTTGCATTAATGCATCAAAAATATAGACATAGTCAATCTCATGTACCAATAATTTATCGAGTACATGTTCATTAATTACCACGCCTTCTTTAAGCAATAGGTTCCCCTGTTCAGAAAAAACAGGTTCAGCAATCATATTTCCAATTAGTGTTTCGCTAACTCTTGCTGACTTCATTAAAATACCTCGTGTATTAGTTGTAACCTTCTAAATAGTTATCGGTCAATACTAGTTTGTTGTTTACATTTTCTAAACTTTTAGACAGTTATACTACATACCACAATTATATCTCAAACCCTAGTAGGTTGAAAAGAAAAATCCTTTAAAACCAGATAACTGTAATATTTTCGACATACAAGATATAGAAAAATATTATTTTCTACAAAAAACAGCTACAAGATATAGGTTTTCCTTCACTTTTTCCCCATTTTGTTTTATAATATATAAGCAGGTTCGCTGACGTAGCTCAGACGGTAGAGCAACGCCATGGTAAGGCGTAGGTCGTGAGTTCAATTCTCATCGTTAGCTCCAGTAAAAAAACTCCAAGTCAATTGACTTGGAGTTTTACATTTTTGAGTTCTAATTTTAATACTTCACCACTTTTTTCCGTAATGTAACCATGTTCAATCATGGCATCAATAACTTGAAGGCCTCTCTCAACACCTCTATCAAAATGTTCAATCAGCGCATATGAACTTGGCGCTTGAGGTAAACCAGCTAACAGTGTTGCTTCTGCATTTGTTAAATCTTTCGGATGTTTATTGAAGTACCCCATAGAAGCGTCATATATGTTTTCAAAACCATCACCATAATAAATGACATTGATATAGAGTTCTAAAATCTCATCCTTTTCATATAGAGATTCTAATTGTTTGGCAACAATCAATTCCGCTACTTTTCTCTCCATCTTCTTCTCAAAACTGAAGAATAGATTTTTGGACAGTTGTTGTGTAATGGTACTACCACCAGCAGCAAATTCATTTTCTTGAATATTTCTGATAACCGCTCTTCCAAACGACATAATAGAAAAGCCATCATGCGTCATAAAACGATGATCCTCAACAGCGATTACCGCATTTAATAAATGACTTGGCAATAGATCTATTGTGACATAATTTTCTCTAGATCTAACCGCTTCAACAACCTCTTCAATATCGACATCATCCATAGTCTCCTGATACATTTTATATCCCTTATAGAACACTGTGCCACCGTAAATACCGCCAATAGCAACCATTACTATAAGTATAAGAAGAAT
>JABXKX010000113.1 GCA_013619035.1 Peptostreptococcaceae bacterium | reverse complement strand
TGACATTAAGGTATTTCATTGCCAAAATGTTATTTGAATTACTATTTGCAAGTATTGGCTTTTTCACATTTACGAAATTAGTTAGTTGAGGTAGAGTTATGAATCATACTAAGACAATCATATACTGTGATATGAAATGCAATTTTGAAAAACTTCATAATGAAAGTAAAAAGTACTATGGTGAACCGAGTGTCATTAACGAACCAGATGTATTGATTAGAGAGATATTCAGTTCCAAAGATTCTTTCAATCTTGTTTTCATTGAAAGCAGATTACTGGATACGATTGATGAACATATAGTAATCCTTCTCAGGAAAGAGAACTGTTTTTGTGTTGTTTTTTCGGATAATAATGATTTGGATCTTTTGTTTAAAGAGTATATTAATGATTATTTGATATGTGATAGCAGTCATAAAGTGGAAAATTTCTTTAAACGACTAAATTTGAACTTATCAGAGCGATTCAAGTTAATGGAGAAATACGACTCTCTTAACAGATTCTACGATATCGCCAAACAACTTTCTGTAGAAAAAGATATGACGAATTTATTTAACTTGATACTCGATCATTGTATGGCTACCACCAAGTCTGATGCGGGGACATTGTTCATAATTATAGATGAAGACAACAAAAAATTCACTTTTTACGAAAAAAACTCAAAAACTAATCGTTTGAAGTTCATGATTGCAAAGAACAACTCCATGCACATTGATCTCGTATCTACAACAATGGCAATCACGAGCAAAAGCATTATTGGCTCATCTGTTAAGAAAGGATCACCAATAAGAATTGATGATGCATATGATATCGGTGAAGATGAGGATTATAGTTTTGACACTGGTTTTGACAAAAAGACTGGTTACAAAACCAAATCAATTTTAACGGTACCGATGAAAGATCATGAGGATAGAGTGATTGGTGTAATTCAACTGATTAATAAAACACATGATGTAGAAATTCTACCTTTTACCACCGAAGATGAGTCGGTAATCTACTCACTCGCTGGATTAGGAGCTGTTGTTATTGAAAAGTCGATACTTTACAGGGATCTGAACAAACTTATTGAGGAGAATCGGGATAAGGTTCATGTAGAGATAGAAAAGCGAAAGAAAGCTGATGAAGAAATAGACAAGCTATTGAGTGCAGTAGAGCTTAGTCCTGTAAGTCTTATGATCACTGATATCAATGGTGCTATACAGTACGTGAATCCGAAATTTGAGCTGTTGACGAATTATAGCTGTTCTGAAGTAATGGGTAAAAATCCGAGATTTCTAAAATCAGAACTACATGATGATGATTATTATGCTTCGCTTTGGTCGACCATATTAAGTGGTGAAGATTGGCATGGTGAATTGTATAATAAGAAAAAGGACGGAACGTTTTATTGGTCGAATTGCCATATCTCATCAGTTAAATATGAATATAATACGATTAAGTATTTTATATCCGTCCAAGAGGATGTTACAGATAAGAAACGTTTAATTGCAGCGATAAAAGAAAAAAATGATGAACTTGAAGAGACAATTGAGCAACTTAATTTATCTAAGATGCAAGTTATTCAAAGTGAAAAACTCGCTGGGATAGGTCAATTGGCTGCAGGGATAGCCCATGAAATAAACAATCCTTTATCATTCGTTGTTAATAATTTCAGTTGGTTGAGTGAGTCTATAGATGAAATGAAATCGACTCTATCAGAATGCATAAAGGAATTTGATAGTTGTGATGATATCATTGGGCAAAAAATTGTAAAACACAAAGATGATTTGGATTCAATTACTTCAGAAATAAAAGAGGTACTGAATGATTCAGATGTTGGATTAATGAGGGTTATTACCATCATCAAGGCGCTTAGAATATTTTCGACAATCGATCAATTTGATGATTACCAGGACTATGATTTCAACTTGAATCTTGAAAACACACTATTATTAATGAAAGGTGAAATTGGAGCTATTGAGATCCAAAAAGATTTCGAAGAAATTCCTTTCATTAGAGTTATTGCAAAAGAGATGAATCAAGTTTTATTGAATCTCTTAAAGAACTCGCTATATGCAATCAAAGAAAAATATGAGGATTTTTCAGAGGGATGTGTTACTTTAAAGACATATGCAGATGAGAAAAGCATATTCTTTACGATAACGGATAATGGCGGTGGTATTGAGGATGCTTTACTGAATAGAATATTCGAACCGTTTTTTACAACGAAACCTGTGGGAACCGGTCCGGGGCTCGGATTAAGCATTGCATACGATGTGGTTGAAAAAAGACATCATGGTAGTATAACATGTAACAGTGAGGTTGGCGTTGAAACTGTATTTTCAATTACTATACCGTTAACAGAGAAGTAATGTGATCAGTATTTAATGCTTCGAGCAGATGTTTTAATGGCATATATCCGAGTCACTAAAAAGAGAGGTATAAACGATTTATTTAGTGGCTCTATGTTAATGGTTAGGGGATGATTCGTTTTGAATCATCCCTTTACTTGTTTTGAGACTAATAAACACACACCAAATTACACAACTTGTTTACATGTTTAATAAATCAATGACATAATTGTTCTTCTTAGGAAATGGTCCGAAAAACATATCGAACTGCTAAATTCGTAGGAAATGAATTCGTAATGGTGCCTAGATAATACATATTTACTAGAATGTGACATGGTTTAGTTACAGTGAGTCTTAATCCTATAGGATAATGCAATGGTTGCAAATACTCTAATCATATTTATTGGTACAAAGATGGTTCTGTTGTTGATAATAGGCTGATACCCCTATTGGTAAAAATTCAGATATTAATCCATAGTTTAAGTTTATCTTTATGTTTTATTAGCAGTGGTAGTTCATAGAACTTGATAAGTTTTACCAACAAGAATATCTATGGTTTTGTGTCGTTGAATTAAAAGACATACCTAAATAACAAAGATTATAATCGACTTCTGTCTTCAGAGGTCATTTTTATTATTGATTGGTACTAACGTCAATATTTTATTAACAGTGTACAATCCGGAGAGCTTTGGCGTAATATTCTTGTAACGAGAAATTGCTTTACTTTGAAGAATTTGCATCTTATACTAACATCTGTATGAAGTATGATGGGCTAGTGATATTTAAAGCTTACAATATGTCTAGTGTTTTATGACTCCCAAGGAATCCTAATCGTTATAGGCAGTGATGAGATCGAGGAGATTTACTTGGGTCTACTTAAAAAGAAAGCAATAAGAGCGAAATTGTAGAATAATGTGTAAGGACGAATAGTTTTATAGTTAAGGAGGAGACGATGATTAAAATTAGAGAATTAACGGAAGCGGATATGCAACAGGCTATAGAATTAAAGGTTTTGTGTTGGACAGAAGAGTTAGCTGGTAAGGCTGAAAACACGCTTTCTATTTCGAAAGAAATAGACTCGTGGGTTAGTTGGATGAATACAGCTGAGGAAAACAATGACATACGTCTATTGATTGGTGCATTTGAAGATGATAAGATGCTTGGTGTTGCTTTTGGTAGTTTTGCTGAAACTGATGACATACCAGAAAAAGGGATAGAACTGAACGGTCTTTGGGTATACCCTGACCAGCGAAGTAAAGGAATTTCTCTCAAGATGGTTGTTTACATGTTAGATTTTTACTTGGATAAGGGTATGGAAAATATGGTTATATATAATCATCATTATTCACCATCCAATGGGTTTTATCATAAATTTGGTGCACAGTTAGCCACACAAGTTCCTCAAATGGGTGGTAAACTTTTGATAGATGTCTTTTTAACAGATATGTTGTCAATGAAGAAGAACATAGAGTGTTCACTGAAGAAATATGCATAGAATATAGGAATAATCTGCTTACAAAGTAATTATAGTTAATTATATTTTGTGAAAAATTATTAGTAGAAAAAGAGATCTTCACATCCTTTCACATGCATTTCTCACAAGGATCTACAGAGAAGATTTTATATGACAACTATATAATTTTACAACTTGAAATTCAATTTCTAAATAAATATGGTCTGTGGTTGTTCTTTTCTTAATACTTGTCACGGCAATAGGAGCACCTTGGTCACTAC
>JABXKX010000297.1 GCA_013619035.1 Peptostreptococcaceae bacterium | reverse complement strand
TTTGTAACTCGATCAAACTGTAAAGTTAATGTCATCATTTAAATATGATATTAACTTTGATATGCAAGTGCAGGATCATAATGCAATTTTTTAAAGAAAATTGCTAACAACTGGCCTGTAAATAAAGTGGAAATTATCGTCCCTAGGCCGAAAGGTCCACCTATAATTACCCCAAGAGCAAATGTACTACCTTCTATTATTAATTTGATTTGATTTATGTTTTTATTGGTTTTTTTCATTATTGCGATAGTGAAACTATCTTTTGGTCCAGCCCCTAAACCAGTAGTTAAAGTTAAACTTAGTCCGAAACAAAAGATGACTAAACCTATGATAGATACAAGTATTTGTAGTATTAAGTTATCTAATACTGGTAATGGTAGTTTACTGATGAGATTGATATAAAAACCAATTAGAATCATGTCTAATATTGTTGTTATTCCAGGCTTTACGCCCAATAGATATGCGATTAGTACAAACAGTAAACCAAGACATTGTACCACAAGACCGGCAGAAACACCTGAAATTTGACTGATACCAAATGTAAATGTCCACCATGGATTTAAACCTATATTTGCTTTCATCATCATCACTATACCAATAGCGGTGATGAACATAGAAAATGCTGTTTTAAGGATTCTTAATTGTAATGTTTTCATGTGATGTCCTCCTGGGATTATCATACTCGACTTGCAGGAATAACGAAAACGATTTATACTAATCATGACTATAACTAAAAGGAATACCTGGAGGGTGTATGAGTATCGAAAAATATGAAGTTTTTAAAGTTGTTTCTGAAGTGAAAAACTTCTCAAAAGCATCAGTTATCTTAAATATGAGCCAATCTGCGGTGAGTAAATCAATAAAAAAACTTGAAGAAGAGTTTGGTGTGTCACTTTTTATTAGAAAAAAATATGGTGTAGAGCTCAGTCGATATGGTGTAACAATCAGACCTGAAATTATCTCTGTGTTAAATCAGAATAGAAGGTTGGAAAATGTAGTGAATGCATTTAATGAACTTCAAACGGGTCAACTCGTCATAGGCAGTTTTTCATCAGCATCAGCGTTATTACTACCTAATTTAATTAAGAAATTCTCTTTAAAGTATCCTAATATTCAAGTTGTAATCAAAGAGGGGCATTACGACGAGATTAAAAAGTGGCTAGATGATGGTCGTGTGGATATTGCATTACTCATTGAAGAGTTTGTAGGAGACTCTGAAAAATTGTATCTTTTTACGGATCATGTTAAATTACTTGCACCTAAATCATATAAACTACCTAAAAAGATGTCCATTAAAACGATTGAGGACTATCCATTTATTGTTTCTGAACATTATCCAAATCCTTATTTATCAAATATTTTTAAACGATTTAACGTGAAACCCAATACACAATATATTGTGAAAACAAATCAAACCATTTTCGCTTTTGTAGAAAATGGCCTAGGATTAGCGCTCTTGCCAGAATCAACACTGATTAGATATGACCATGATTTTGATGTGATTAGTTTAAATGAAACAATACCTAGGAACATTTATCTAACTACTCATCAGACCAATCTGAAGATACCTATGATAAAAGCATTTTGGACTTTGAATCAGCAATAAACTTTATACATCAAGTAAAGTCATCAATTTTTTCAATTTGGTGCAATAAAATTTGGTCGTGGAAACAATATTCAGTATAGATTAATGGATTTTGGTCGTTTTCTATTCTACTGGTGTCTGTATGTAGAACGGAAAATTAATTAGAGGTCGTTGGAAGAGATGAAAATCTGTCTAATGCATGTTAAGTTATTATCAAAAAACAAAACAGCGACTTTCAAGAAAATTCTTGAAGGTCGCTATTTATATGGTGCTGAAAGCTGGACTTGAACCCACACGCTTCGAAGAGCTCTGGATTTTGAGTTGTGTAACACCACTATAGATAACATCAACAAATATCAGAGTGCTGTATTTTCAATAGTTTGTCTTATGTTAGGAACTGATAAGTAATATGGATTAACATCTAAAATGGTTTCATTTGTTAGCAAATTGTTAACAAACTATAAGGTGTTGTTACAACTTAAATATAGTTGTTATGACCAAAGGGATGATATTCATTCTTTGATACTTGTACCTACTAGAGAATTAACTATACAAATAGAGGGGAGTTTTGAAGCTTACATATTTTTATCCCAATGTTCGTATAGGTGTGATATATGGTGGTATAACACCTAAAAGGCATATAAAAGTTTAAAAAAAGCTTCCTCAAGTCTTAATTGCCACACTTGGTAGGTTGTTAGATTTAATGGGAAAAGGTCATGTTGATCTAAATCATGTTAGTAGCTTTGTATTAGATGAAGCAGATCAAATGTTAGACAAAAGAACACTTGATGATGTAAATACTATTGTTGGTAATATTAAGCAATTCCTTTATTTTGTAGATGAAACTAATAAATTAGAATTCATTCTGTCGCTATTATCAAAAGATAATGACTCTGTTTTAATATTTACAAGAACAAAAAAGATTGAAGATAAGGTTTGTAAAGCTATAAATATTAAAAATATACGAGCTAAAGCAATTCACGGTGATAAAAGCCAATCAGAAAGAATAGAAACTTTATCACTATTTAAATCAGGTGATGTAAAAGTTTTAGTAGCAACAGATGTTGCAGCAAGAGGTATTGATATTAAAGGTATATCATTGGTCATTAATATGGATATACTTAAAGTAGCAGAAACATATGTCCATAGGATAGGTAGAACAGGCAGAGCAGGTTATAGTGGTTTGGTTATATCATTTTGTAGCGATCAAGAAAAAGAGTGCTTAGATGCTATAGAAGCCTTACAGCTAGTTGTATTGAAATTAAATCATAATTTGAATTGGCTAGTCAATATATATTTATCTATGGTTAAATATATAAGTGATCGTGTAGGCGTTTTACATCAATTATCAGAAATCCACCAAGTACTGGCGACTCAAAGTCAGTTAGACCAGTGGTTAAGTGGCAATCGATATAAAGTATAAATACAAAATAGAATCATTGTTTTATAAGTGACTTTCAATATTTCTCTTGGAAGTTTTTATTTTAATCTTTAGAGCTCTTAACTTCTTACCATTTGCTTTGAACGTATCATTTTCATTGTGATTGTTAGCTTGATTCTGACTAAAATCTTAAGCTATATGTAAATTGTTAAATAAATTTAAGGTTTAAAAGTACTTATTCCTTGGCTTTTTTAGCTTTATAAAATAGAATAATTGTATACAACGATAGTGTTGCGTGAAAGGGGGATGAAACCCTCAATTAAATTTAGGAGAAAATTATGAGAAAAGGTGATTTTGTATGGGGCGGTTTATTTTTGACATTTGTTATGATGTTGGTTATACCGTCGTTAAGAGAAGCATTTATTGGATTCACATCTGATCATGCATTATTAGGTGGGTTCTTAAAATTTGGTGTATTGTCATCAATGGGAGAATTATTAGCTGTTCGTGTTGGTACTGGGAAGTGGAAATTTGCAAGCTTTTTTTTAGTTAGAGCATTTATATGGGGTTTATTTGGCGCACTTATTACTATGATTTTTACTGTATACGCAAGTGGAACAACAACTTTATTATCAAAAGGATTATTACCAGGTGGTGATGCGACTTTAGCTTTTGCATTCTTTACGTCATTGTTGATGAATACAACTTTTGCACCTACTTTTATGTATGCTCATAGAATCAGTGATAAATACCTGGATTTAAAATATGAAGGTGAGAAAGATTTATCTCTAGTAAATGTAGTTAAGCAGATTGATACGCCACATTTCTGGAATTTTGTTGTAAAAAAGACAATACCATTTTTCTGGGTACCTGCACATACTTTAACTTTCTTGTTACCAAGTGAATACAGAATATTAGCAGCTGCGTTTTTATCAATAGCACTAGGCTTAATTTTAACTTTATCAAAAAAGAAAAAAGTAGCGTAACTATAAGGCAATAAAGATGAGTTAGAATCACTAACTTATGGTACATTTAAAGTTAAAAAGCGAAGAAAAAGCATGAACTATAAAGAATAAAATATTATAATATGTAAAGA
>JABXKX010000108.1 GCA_013619035.1 Peptostreptococcaceae bacterium | reverse complement strand
ATATTGAACCAGTTGTAAGATAATTCTTTTTTACTGTAAAAAAACATGCCTTTATTAAAAATGCCATTGAATCTAATATAATCAAACTTAACCTCATTTTGAATCTTAATAAGATTGTTTTGCCAATTGGAGTTTAGACCATCATAAACAAAATCAAAATATAGAATTTTTTCGAATTCAAAGGTATCAACTGTATCAATGTTGCAGTCCACTGTAATGGGATCAACGGGTACAAATCCATAACTCTCATCAGCCTTGTATTTTTCGACATAGGTGAGAAGGGCAGCTTCACTTTTCTTACTATTTTTTAATGAATCATCTTGGGTTGATTTTAAAAAGAGATGGCTTTCTTTTCTAAATTCACTTGGACTGGTTCCGTAATGTTCTTTAAAGTGTTTTGCATATGATTTTGAATTGGAAAATCCATGATCTAGTGCAATTTCAAGTATAGTTTTGCTGGTGTGTAGCAATTCGTTTAAAGACTTGTTAACTCTGAATTGATTAATATATTTGTTGAAACCAATGCCGGTATGGGTTTTGAAAAATCTTGATAAATAATGAGCAGACATAAATTCGTTATTTGCCACTTGAGGCAAAGTTATCTTTTTATTGTAGTTCTTATTTATGTATTCTATAATCCGGATCAAACGTTGTTGCATCTGATCTTGGCTAGTATTTTGGACTGAAATGGATTTAACAAAATTGGTTATTAGAAACTCTATCAACTCCAACGAAATTTGTAATCCTTCTAGTTGAAAAGTTTCAGTCTTATTAAGTGAAAGCCACATAAGTTTTACTAACAATCTCCTAAGTGTATCGTATGTTTTAGGAGTTCGCTGTATGAGTGCTGTATTGCAGTGAAATATTATATCTGAAAATTTAGGGTAGTAAGCTTGATAATAATCGGGATCAAATTGGAAAATCAATATTATTGAGTTATTGACATTTTCAACAGTATTTGATGATAAACGATGCAGTTGATTGGTGTTTATTAGAAATACATCTTCTTTTCTTAGATGATATTTTTCGCCACGTACTTCAATATCCAAAGTACCTTTAAGTACCATAATGAGTTCGATATCATTATGCCAGTTTAAAGGTTGTTTTGTGCTTTCCCATAAGTAACATGAGTAAGGGAGATTGGCAACATGTTCTATAATTTCGTATTTTGAGTTCATATGACTCCTCCATTAATTTGATGAATGAATTAATTTTAATCTGAATGATAGAAAATATCAATAAAAAGTGTGAAAAAAGACCGTTTGCAGGTCTTTTTTTGTTGTTTTATTTTTAAGAATCTGAATCTATTAATAATTATCCACACGGAAACAAAAAAACGGTCGTCGATGCACTAATAATAATGTTAGGCTTATTAGGAAAGTTAAATCTATCTAATGAAGGAGGCGTATATGAAGAATAGAGTATTAGTTATCAATCCGGGTTCTACTTCTACAAAGATCGCAATTTACGATGACAATGATATATTATTTGAAGAATCATTAAGACATAAAAATGAGACATTAGCCAATTACAAGTCGATAATTGAACAATATGAATTTAGAAAAAATGCTGTAATTGAGGCGGTTGATAAACAAGGCATATCCTTAGAGTCATTGACAGCGATTGTCGGACGTGGAGGATTTTTAAAACCTTTAAGAGGTGGCACGTATAGGTTGGAGGAAAAGCTTTTCTTAGACTTAAAAGAAGGTGCAATTCAAAAAAATCATGCATCAAACTTAGCGGGTATGATTGCATATGACTTGGGAAATCAACTTGAAATACCTGGTTTTATTGTTGATCCTCCAAGTGTAGATGAGATGATGGAGATTGCTAAAGTGACTGGTATTCAATCAATCGAACGTGTCAGTATGTTTCATGCTTTAAATCAAAAGGCAGTTGGCAGAATTGTTGCAGATCAAAAAGGAAAAGATTATTTTGATTGCAATTTTATTGTTGCACATATTGGTGGGGGCATTTCAGTTGGAACACATCTAAAAGGCAATGTAATTGATGTTAATAATGCATTAGATGGCGATGGACCATTTTCTCCTGAACGTGCTGGTGCAATCCCTAACTGTGATTTGATTAATTTATGTTTTTCTGGACAATATACAAAATCAGAAGTGAAAAAACAGTTGGTTGGAAAAGGCGGACTGGTAAGTCACTTGAACATGAACGACTTAAGAGATGTAGAGCAACTTATAAAAGATGGCGATAAGGAAGCTAAATTAGTTTATGAAGCTATGGCTTATCAGATTTCTAAAGAAATTGGAGCTTCAGCAGCTATATTAGAAGGTGATATAGATGGCATTATCATCACGGGAGGTATTGCTTATTCACAAAACTTTGTTTCACTGATTAAAAGACGAGTGAGTTTCTTAGGAGATGTTATTGTCATTCCAGGTGAAGATGAATTAAATGCCCTGGTACAAGGTGGTTTAAGAGTATTAAACGGTACCGAAGAAGCAATGATTTATTAAGGAGTGAGGAGAAAATAAATGATAAAAGATTTTAAAGATATTTTAGATTATGCAGTATCAAAAGATATAAAAAGAATCTCAGTAGCAGTCGCTCAAGATGAAGAGGTACTTGGCGCTTTAAAATTAGCCAATGAACTGGGGCTTGTTAAAGGCATACTTGTTGGAGATGAGAAAAAGATAAGACATATATGTGAGGATCTTAAATTTAATATAAAAGATTTTAGTATCATTAATGAATTAGATGATGTGGAAGCTTCTCGAATCGCAGTAGAAAAAGTGACACTAAAGGAAGCGGATATGTTGATGAAAGGTCTTGTTGACTCATCGGTTATTCTTAAAGCCATACTTAAGAAAGAGGCTGATTTAAGAACTGATAATCTGCTGAGTCATGTTGGTCTTATTGCGTCATCGACTTATGATAGGATATTAATCGTTTCTGATGCAGCTATCAATATTTCACCTGATATAGAATCGAAGAAAAAAATTATAAACAATTCAGTTCTTGCAGCAAAGGCAATTGGCATTAAACACCCGAATGTCGCACTGATATGTGCGAAAGAAAAAGTGAATCCTAAAATGCAAGCTACAGTAGATGCGAAACAAATAGAAGATGATCATTTAAATAGTACGGACAAATCATACTCTGTAGGTGGACCTTTTGCACTTGATAATGCCGTGTCTATAAAAGCAGCAGTTCAAAAAGGAATTGATCATAAAGTTGCCGGGAAAGCAGATGTCTTATTAATGCCTAACATTGAGGCCGGTAATGTTTTATATAAGGCACTTACTTTTATCAGTGATGCTCAAGCTGCTGGTATCATTTTAGGGGCGAAAGTACCTATTATCATGACTTCTAGAGCGGATTCAGAAATGACTAAGTTGAATTCAATTGCTTTTGCGATGTTGGTTGCAGAACAGAATATGATAGAAAGCAGGTAAAAGAAAGATGTATAGATACAATAAAGAGTTAAGCAAATTACCAATACCTGATTTAAATGAAACCATGAATGAGTATTTGGAATGGATTAAACCTCTAGTGACGGCTGAAGAATTTATGACAACTCAAGATAACGTTGCTGAGTTTCTGTCACCACAAGGGTTAGGTAGCAAGCTACAGAACAGACTCATAGAATCTGAATTTACTGATAATAAAAGTTGGCTAAAACCTATGTGGGACGACATGTATCTTTCTTATAGAGAGCCATTGGTTCTTAATATGAATTATTATTCTATCATTGAGAATGAAAAGTTTAAAGAATCTCTAACCCCTTCACAGTTGGCTGCACTGGTAATTGTTAAATCGGTAACTTTTTATTTTTCGATTATTGACAATGCACTGGCTCCAGAAATGAATAAGAAGATTCCACTGTGTATGGATCAATATAAGAATACTTTTAAAGCGGTGAGAATACCAAGAAAGAAACAAGATGAATATAGAATTGGTGCAAGAACAAAAGAAAATAATCATGTCATGTTCTTTTATAACAATCAAATGTATAAGATTCTTGTTACTGATGAACAAGGCGAAGTGTTGTCACTAGATGCTATAGCTTTAACTATTGATGAAATTGTTAACAGTAACATGGCAGATCAAGACATTAATATTTCGGCTTTGACAACATCCAATCGAGATCATGCAGCTGATATATACCAACAATTATTATCCGATGAAAACAATAAGGCTAATATTGAAATGATAAATGAAGCAGTCATTGTCATATGTTTAGATGAGAAAATGGATTCTCAAGAGAATATGTGTCGTAATATGCTGTTATCGAATGGGAAAAATAGATATTTTGATAAATCGAGTCAAATAGTAATAACAAAAGATTGTGAAATTGGCTTTAATAATGAACATACAGGTGCTGATGGTACCACTTGGTTTACGATAATGGAAAACATATATGATTTTATTATGACCAATAAGGATGCCTTTGATAACATAATGACAGAAAAAGCAAAATACCACCATTTGGAGTGGCAATTAGATAAAAACTTGAACAAAGAATTAAACAAAGTGTTGGCGGCTCATCAAGTTGTGTCAGATTCTATTGATATTAAGTACTTGAATTTTGATGACTTTGGTAAGGATTATATAAAAACATTAGGGGTAAGCCCTGACGCATTTTTCCACATTGCTTTACAACTTGCTCAGTATAGAACCTTTAACTGTTTAAAAAGCACGTATGAGCCTGTTGCAATGCGTTCATATAGAGAAGGACGAACTGATTGTACAAGACCGATTAATGACAAAGTAAAAATATTGGTTGAGCAGTTCGACGATTGTATAGATGCTGATGTTCTAAAAAAATTGATACATGAAGCGGTAAAAGCACATGTTGATAGAATAAAAATATGTCAGTCTGGTAGTGGAGTGGAACGTCATCTTTACGGACTTAATAAGATGTACGAGTTGCACTTTAAGAATGATGAAGGCGTAGATATTTTTAAAGACGGAGCTTATCAAAAGTTAAAATATGATTTCATTTCAACTAGTGGATTGGGTTCTGAAAATATAAGGTGTTTTGGATTTGGACCAGTTGTGAAGGATGGGTTTGGAATTGGTTATGGTATTAAGAAAAACAACATATCATGTACCATTTCATGTCGAGTTGAACATCAAGAAAAAAGTGAGTTATTGATCAATAATCTATGGGAAGCGTTCCGTGATATTTCTAGAACGTTGAATGGTAACAATACATAGTGCGTATTGATATGGGCATATCAATTATATATAAGATCTTGAAAGGGGAGTAATAATGAGTAGTGCAGTAAAAGAAACAAATGTCGAAACTATAATAGTTGATGACAAGCAACCTGCTAAACAGTCTTCTCGACTGTTCTGGTTAGCGATTATGGTCACTGGAATATTTTCAGTATGGTCATTGATAAATCCGGAATCCTTAACAACAACTTTGTGGGGGTGGGTTTATAAATTCCATGGTTATATGAATTGGTTCACAATATTGATTCCAATAACCTTCTTCCTAATATGTATGTATCTTGCTTTTAGTAAGTTTGGAAAGATAAAATTAGGTGGCAAATTTGCCGAAACCGAATTTTCAACTTTCTCTTGGATTTCAATGTTATTTACCGCAGGTATTGGTGTTGGATTAGTAAACTTCGGTGTTGCTGAACCAATGGTACATTATCTTCAATCACCACTTGGTGTATCTGGTGGGTATTCTCAAGTAGAAGCTGCAAAAAATGCTTTAACGTTATCTCTATTTAACTGGGGATTACCTGCATGGACAATTTATGCAATTTCAGGTTTGGTAATAGCATACTTTACTTATCACAGAGGTGCAAGATTCCTTCCTGGAACACCAATTGAAGAAGGCTTCAAAGATAAAAAATGGAGCAAAAAAGTAGCAGGATTAACTAATGTTGTAGCAGCAAGTGCAGCAGCGTTGACTATGGCTGCATCTATTGGAATGGGTGTGTTCCAAGTAAAGAATGGTTTGGAAGCCATTACAGGATTTGATTTAACGGGATTAACGTACTCACTTATTATTTTATTTGTATTATTCTTAGTATATACACTACCAGCATTATTACCTGTAAAAAAGGGTATGAAAGTGCTTGGAGATGTTAACGTTATTATAGCTATATCTTTATTAATATTTGTATTTTGTGTTGGTCCTACACGTTATTTTATGGAATCAATTGTAACGACTTTAGGTACAACGTTTACTAAATTGATACCAATTAGTTTCAATACTTACATGTTTGAAGCAAAAGGTTGGTTCAATGATTGGCCTTTAACAACTTTCATCTGGTGGATTTCTTGGACGCCGTTTATGGGTGTATTTATTGCTAGAATATCTAAAGGAAGATCAATTAAAGAGTTTGTTATGGCTTCAATACTGATTCCAACCCTGTTTTTAGTTGCATGGTTTGGTGTCTTTGGAGGATATGGACTTTTAGATGATATTGCTGGCACTGGAGAAATTGCAAGATATATTACTGAAAATCCAAATGACGTTTACTTATCGTTCATCATGGTTCTACAATCTCTACCACTATTTGCAATAACAGGTCCGGTATTTGTTCTTTTAATTATTGTTTTCTTAGCGACTGGTGCAACTAGTGCTGCGATTTCATTAAGTATGATGACTAGTAATGGTGTTGAAAATGCACCTGTTTCTAGAACGCTAATCTGGTCAGTTATTATGGTGACTATTTCATTTGCAAATGTTGTAACAGGTACCCTGAGTGGTGTAAAAGCGGTCGCTGTTTTCATGGGTATTCCTTATACCTTCTTTGTCATCATGCAAGTTAGTGGCTTCCTAAGACAAATTAGGAATGACCATAGGAAGGGGATGATTTAAAAATGGAAACTTACGGTTTAGATCAAGCACTATTTGGTGCGCAAAGTATTGGAAGTAGTCTTCTTGAAGGACTTATTATTATCGGCGCTTTAGCTTTTGTAGTTTGGAATATAAAGTTAGCCTTAGATGTAATAGATTAATATGAATAATGGACACTACATGCATCTGTGTTATATAATAACACAGATGCTGTAGTGTTTTAGTTGTATAAATAGAAAGGGGTTTAGATGAATAAAATAAGAATCGATCGGTTTACATTTTTTATGTCGATAACTGTAATTGTGTTAATCTGTCTACCGATTGTCATCTTTCCGGATCAAGCGACACAATTAATTAATCTCATAAATAAGTACTTAACATCAAATTTTGGTTTTCTAAATATTTGGATGGGCATTTTTGCTTTGATTGCAGCGTTATGGTTTGCTTTTAGCAAATATGGAAATGTCGTTTTAGGGCGTGATAATGAAGCGCCTGAATTTAATAAATTCAGTTGGGCAGCAATGCTTTTCTGTGCTGGTATCGGTTCGGGTGTTATGTATTGGGGATCAATTGAGTGGGCTTATTATTTAAGCAAACCACCATTTGGAATGGTTCCAGGTTCATGGGAAGCCGCTGAAATGGCAGCCACTTATGGTATTTTTCATTGGGGACCTATAGGATGGGCATTGTATGCTTTGCCTGCGTTACCAATAGCTTATAGTTATTTTGTAAGACAGGACAATGTATTTAAGATCAGTGAAGCTCTTAGATGTTTATTGGGTTCAAAAGTAGATGGAGTCATTGGTAAAATTATAGATATTCTTTTTATATTTGGTGCAGTTGGTGCAACCGCTACGAGTTTGGGATTAGGTATTCCTTTGATTTCGGCTGGGGTCAGTAATTTAATGGGTGTTGAAATGAATCTGTCATTAAACCTCTGTGTACTTTTCTTGGTCATTACTTTATTCTCAATGAGTGCTTATTCTGGACTTAAAAAAGGTATTCAAGTACTGAGCAATATTAATATCGCACTTATATTTATCATTTTGTTATTCGTATTAATCACTGGACCAACTTTATTTATATTAAAAATGGGTACAACTAGTTTTGGTTTACTTCTTCAAAACTTCTTTAGGATGAGCACATGGATGGATCCCGTGAATAATTCGGGATTTACAGAAAGTTGGACCGTTTTCTATTGGGCATGGTGGATCATATCGTCACCACTTATAGGATTATTCATTGCTAGAATTTCGAGAGGCATGAAAGTTAAAACCGTTATATTGGGATCTATGATTTTTGGTACGATGGGATGCGCGATTATATTTGTTGTGTTCGGTAATCTAGGACTGCATTTACAGTTGACAGGAGAACTCGACGTCATTGGCCTTTTAAACAGTAAAGGGGGACCAGTAGCAATTGTTAGTGTTCTAGAAACCCTAACCTTTAGCAAGTTAATCATTTTAGGATTTTCAATTGCCGCAACTGTATTCACAGCAACAACTTTTGATTCAGTATCGTATATTCTTGCTTCAGTGACAACCAAACAATTGTATCAGGGACAGGAACCAGCCAAATGGAACAGACTTTTCTGGGCTTTTGCATTGGGATTTATTCCAATGACACTGCTGATAATTGATGGTCCGCTTTATGCCATACAAACAGTCTCGATTATTACAGCGTTACCTATTATTCTTATTATGTGTTTATTAATCGTTTCTTTTAAGAAAATGGTAGATGAAGATCTTTATACGCAAAGTATGACAATAAAAAAGGCAAGTGGTATGGATTAAGATAGAAACTTAACATATCCACTAAAGGATATATCATTAAAGAGATTCATAAAAAACTGTCATGTCGTTTATAACGATATGACAGTTTTTTTTTATTAAATATGTTTTTTAAATTCTAAGGCAACTTCATCCCAATCTCTTCTGTGGGTACCCGGTAGTGGCAAGCCGTTTGGCATCATATTACTGGGTACATGAATTTTCCCATTATGGTTTTCGATTTTCAGTCGAATACAATCATCTCTTTTTTCACCTTTACAGTAATCTTCAATGAAATGATCAATTGAAGTCAGTAAATGATACGATTTGTCGCAATTTGGAAATGAACATGAATTAAATTTAGTACATTCTTTCACAGGAGCCTCCTTATCTTTGATAGAATCATACCCTGTATATGAATGGAGAATCAAAAAAAGTTCATTTGATAAATATAAACTGCTAATATTTACTTTGTAACTTTATTACAACAGAACAGTGAGGGAAGATAGAAAATTCGGTTTATTTCGTATAACAATTACATAAAAGTACACAAATATAGTGAAGATTACAAAATATTTAGAAATACGATGAAAATTCTGAATCTTTCGAAAAAACACGTGTATTTCATTGACAAGTAAAAAAGTTAGGGATAACATAGTGGTATAGACGTCTATATGTGGAGACGTCTAGGCGAAAAAAGGGGGTAACATTTTGGAAACTGGATATGTTCTTGTGCTAGATTGTGGCACACAAAGTATGCGCGCCATTGTTTATGACAATAAAGGCGCTTTACTTGGAGTAACAAAGGTAAAATATCCAAAGTATGAAATGACAGATGAAGGCTTTATTGAAATGCACCCAGATATATTTTGGAACAGTGCAGTGAGTGCTGTAGAAAAGTTTTGGGAGCAAAGTCCAGAGGTAATGAAACAAGTGGTAGCCGTGACCTTGGCATCACAAAGGAGTACCAGTGTATTTGTAGATGAAGAAGGAAAACCTCTTAGAAATGCAATCAGCTGGATGGATACAAGAAAGATAAAAGAAAATTACAGAGTGAGTGGCGCACTCAAGAAAACGTATAAGATGATGAAGGTTTGGGATATTGTTGACAACTATAATAGGAGTTGTCCTTATCATTGGGTGGACCGTCATGAACCAGAACTGATGGAAAAAGTACATAAATTACTATTTTTATCGACTTACATAAATTTTAAAATGACAGGTCTTTATAGAGACAGTGTCACTTCCGCATCTGGCTATATACCATTTTCAGGGAAACGATTGGATTGGGCAAAGAGAACTGATATTGAAGGGCGTATATTCTATGTGAAGAAAGAACATTTATTTGAATTGGTCAATCCTGGTGAAGAAATAGGAAAATTAACTGAAGCCTGTGCAGCACAGTTCAACTTACCTGTTGGGATTCCAGTTATTGCAGCCGGATCAGATAAAGCTTGTGAAACATTAGGGGTAGGATGTTTTGATACCTCAACGGTAAGTGTTTCTCTGGCATCTATGGTAACGGTTCAAACCACAACCGATAGTTATTTACCTCTTTATCCTTATGGCACAGTTTATCCTGCAGCCATGAAAGGAAAATTTAATCCAGAACTTGGAATAACCAGAGGGTTTTGGTTGGTGAGTTGGTTCATTGATGAATTTGCAGAACTTGAAAAAAATGAATCTTCGGATTCCAATATCAGTATTGAAAGATTGTTAAATGAAAAATTAGATAAAGTACCACCTGGATCCGATGGGCTGTTGATGCAACCCTATTGGATGAGTGATGTAAGACATCCTGGTGCTTCAGGCACTTTGATAGGATTAAATGATAAACATACTAGAATACATTTTTATAGGGCTTTGGTAGAAGGATTAGGTTATTCCATTAAAGAAGGTATCAAAAGCATTGAACTGAAAACATCTGATACGATTGAAAAAATTGGTCTGTCAGGTGGAGGTGCTCAAAGTGATATATTATGTCAATTACTAGCCAATCTATTTAACAAAACAGTATATGTGGTTCAATCACATGAGACCTCTGCACTTGGAGCAGCCGTCTTAAGTTATGTTTACTTAAATAAATATAAAACAGTTGAAGAAGCAGTATCCCAAATGGTCCGAATTACAAAAACCTACGAACCAGAAGCAGAAGCTGCTAAGCAATATGAGAAACTCTATCAGCAGGTTTACAAGTTGACCTATAAAAGATTACAACCTGTTTATAAGAAAATGATAGAACTAAAAATTAGGAAGTGAGTGGGATGATCATGAGAGATCGTGTGCAAAAAGCAATTAGACAAAAAGAATCTATAGCCCATTACAATATCGATATTGATGTTTCTGATAGAAAAATTGTGACTTTAAATGGTGTTGTTGATTACTGGAAAGATGTTGTAGAAATTGGACATGCAGCAGCAAAAGTAAAAGGTGTTAGAAATGTTGTAAATGATATTACTTCAAAAGAATTTAACTTAGAAAAAGTAGACTTTAGTGATGAAATCAATCGTGTTAAAAATAACGGCGTGGTTGAATCTTGTGATGTTGTTATTATTGGTGGAGGCATATCAGGGTGTTCTGTGGCCAGGGCGCTGAGTCAATATGACTTGAATATTGTTGTTTTAGAAAAGAACAGCGATATTTCTGAAGAAGCGACTAAAGCAAATAATGGTAACATTCATCCTGGTACCTTAGCCAAACCAGGGAGCTTAAAAGCCAAACTCAATTTAAAAGGCAATAAAATGTATACGCAGTTGTCTAAAGATCTGAATTTTGAATTAAAAAGACCAGGATCTTTGATTGTATTTTATCGAAAAAAAGAATGGACTATAGCAAAACTTTTAAAAGTTATTAAAAAAACAGGTATAGGTCATCTGATAAGACCGCTAAGACAAATGATGAAAGTACCAGGAATAAAATGGCTAAATGAAGAAGCTGTGAATAAACTAGAGCCGAACTTAAAAGGTCATCCAATTGGTGGTATATGGATGACGACCATGGGTATTGTTGAACCTCATGAAGTTTGTATGGCCTTTGCAGAAAATGCCATAGAAAACGGTGTTAAGTTTAAACTAGATACAAAAGTATTGGATATTAATAAAAAAGATAATCAAGTTACAGAAGTTATTACAAATCACTCAACCATCAAATGTTCTTATGTGATTAACTGTGCTGGGGTGTATGCAGATGCCATTGCAGAGATGGTAGATGATAAGTTTTATACCATTCATCCAAGGCGTGGTGCCATTGCCATCTTTGATAAAAGCAGAAAAGGATTTATCAGTACACCTTGTGGTGTGATTGCCAATACAGATAGAACCAATAATACAAAAGGTGGTGGCGCTAGTTTAACACCAGAAGGCAATATGTTATGGGGTCCTACGGCTACTGAAACACCTTTTAAAGAAGATAAATCAGTAGAAGCTGCAGATCTAGATTACATTTTAAATCTGGGAAGTGGCGTTACAGATGAAATCAAGAAAAATGAAATCATCACATTCTTCTCGGGTATCAGAGCGGCAGACTACAAAGAAGATTTTATTATTGAAGCTTCCGAAACTGTAAAAGGATTTGTACATGTGGCAGGGATTCAGTCTCCTGGACTGGCATCAGCACCTGCTATTGCTGAAAGGGTTGAAAATATACTCTTAAAGATGGATAAAACCATTTCTAAAAAAACAGACTATAAAAAGACGAGAGAACCAGCCGTTAAATTTAGAGATTTGAGTCATGAAGAGCAGGATGAATGGATCAAAAAAAATCCTAAGTACGGCAATATTGTTTGCAGATGTGAGTTAATCACTGAAGGTGAAATCCTAGATGCGATTCACGCACCGCTTCCAGGAACAACTGTTGATGGTATAAAACGACGAACTCGAGCGGGTATGGGGCGTTGTCAGGGTGGCTTCTGTGGACCGAAAGTACTTGAAATTGTTGCTAGAGAACTGGATAAACCTTTAACGGAAATCACTTTAAAAGGATCTGATTCTTATATATTACACAAACAAAGTCGTTAAAGAAAAGGGGATGTGGTTGTGAAAAAAAGGCAAATGGACTTAGTAGTTATTGGTGGCGGTCCAGCAGGACTAGCAGCAGCGATTGAAGCTAAGAAACAAGGGATTGAAAAGGTTGTCATTATCGAACGTGACAATACACTAGGAGGTATTTTACAACAATGTATCCATGATGGCTTTGGATTACATAGATTCGGAAAAAGATTATCTGGTTGTGAATATGCGGATAACTTTATTGTAGAAGTAGAAAATGAAACCATTGAAGTAGCATATGAAACTATTGTACTAGAGATTACCAAAGATAAAGTGGTTTACGCCATGAACTCAAATGAAGGTATCGTAGAGTACAATGCAAAAACAATTATTCTAGCCATGGGATGTCGCGAACGGACAAGACCACAAGCATTTATATGGGGGACAAGACCAAGTGGCGTATTAACCGCTGGCACCATACAACGATACATCAACATCGAAGGATATTTACCAGGCAAAAAAGCCGTTATATTAGGTTCTGGTGATATAGGTTTGATCATGGCAAGACGTATGACCTTAGAAGGGATCTCTGTTGAAGGTGTTTATGAATTGATGAGTTCACCAGGTGGCTTAACAAGAAATATTGCTCAGTGTTTGGTGGATTATGATATACCTCTACATTTATCAACAACGGTAATTCGTATCCATGGTCAGCATAAGTTAAAAGGTGTAACCGTTGCTGAAGTAGATGACAAACGTCAAGTGATAAAAGGTACAGAGCGATACATTGAATGTGATTTACTTGTTTTAGCGGTTGGCTTAATTCCTGAAAACGAATTAACAAGACAACTCGATATTGAAATTGATCCTAAAACCAATGGACCGAAAGTGGATGAAAACTTTATGACATCGATGGCTGGTATTTTCGCCGCTGGAAATGTGGTGACCGTATTCGATTTAGTAGATTATGTATCACTCACAGGTGAAATAGCTGGACGAGGTGCTGCTAAATACATACAAGGTACTTTAGACTTAGAACAAGATTATACAGAGGTGATGCCTGGTGAAAATGTATCGTTTGTTGTACCTCAACGTATTAGAAAAGACAATCTAGAAGCGAAGTTACCACTTTACTTTAGAGTGAGACAGAAACAGGAAAATGTAAAAGTGGTTGCAAAAGTCGCAGAAACAATATGTTATCAGAAAAAACATCGTGTGGTATTAGCACCTGAAATGCTAGTCGAAGAAATTGACAGTCAGTCTGTTATAGACGCAGGTGGGAACATCATTGTTAATGTTATGGGAGGCACGTTATGAAAAAAGAATTTACATGTATTGTGTGTCCTGTCAGCTGTAATTTAGTTGTTGAAGATCAAGAGGGTCATTTAACCGTCAGTGAGAATCAATGTAAACGAGGTTTGATATTTGGCGAAAATGAATTTAGAAATCCAAAACGGATGTTAACAACAACCGTAAAAATTACAGGCAGTTCAGTGAAACGTTTACCCGTCATCAGTGTGGATGAAGTACCAAAAAACAGGTTGATTGAACTGGCAGAACTGCTGTATAAGGTGACTGTAAAAAGTCCCGTTCATAGAGGTGATATTGTTGCTAAAAATATTGGTAATACCGGTGTTGATGTGATTGCAACAAGAACAATAAAACAGGAAAATAAGGAGATTTAAAATGGAGCAATCAAAAGTAGTTGAGTATTTTGAAGGTAAATTAGGCAAAGAAAGAGTTTTAACAGAAGACTCTGTATTACAAGAATTTGCAACAGATATTACAGGTTTAAGAATGGTACAAAAACATTTTGGTTGGTCATCGGATAAGTTGGCAACATGTGTTTTAAAAATTCATACAAAAGAAGAAGCTTCTGAAGTCATCACATTCTTAAATGCAGAAAAAATAGTGAATGTGCCAAGAACCGGTGGTTCAGGCGTCTGTTTAGGTTTAGAAACACCTGCTCAGAGTGTGGTTTTAGACTTAAGTGATATGAATAAAATATTGGAAATTAATGAAGAAAACCTGACAGTTACGGCTGAAGCCGGTGTGCCATTACAAGTCCTTGAAGAGACTTTAAATAAAAAAGGCTACACTTCAGGTCATTTTCCTCAATCTTTACCATTGGCTCAAATGGGTGGCTTGGTAGCTACTAGAAGTATTGGTCAGTTCTCTACTTTATATGGTGGTATTGAAGATATGTTAGTGGGTATCGAAGGTGTTTTACCAGATGGTACACTCACAAGAATCAAGAACAATCCAAGAAAATCAACAGGACCAGATCTTAGACATATCTGGTTAGGCTCTGAAGGTGCATTTGGTGTCATTACAGAAGTGACTGTAAAAATATTTAAACAAGCGCCTGAGCGTGTGATGCAGGCCTTTGCTATAAAAGATTTTAAAGATGGTTTGTCTGTCATTAAAGAAATTATACAAGCTGGATGGAAACCAGCAGTAACAAGATTACATGACAAAACAGAAGCGGCTGAAAGTTATGGACCATTTGTACAAGAAGGTGAGAGTATTATGTTGTTCTTATCTGAAGGTCCTGAAGGATTTGCTAGTCTAGAAGGTAAAGAAGTAGAAAGAGTTGCTTTAAAATATGGTGCTAGAACATTAGGTAGTAAACCACTTGAGATCTGGTTGGTTCATAGAAATGATATTTGTGATCATTTAGATATGTATGCCAAACAAGGTGCAGTAGCAGATACATGTGAAATTTCAGCAATGTGGTCTGATATTGGACAAATCTATGATGAAGTACTGGAAAGAGTTCAAAAAGAAGTACCTCATTTAGTGGCTGTAACAGGTCATTCATCACATAGTTATAATCAAGGTACGAATATTTACTTTATGTTTGGTGCTATGTGTGCGCCTTCACCAGAAGCGGCTCAAAAGACATATGATCAGTTATTTGGTATCATTATGGAAACAACTCTAAAATACAATGGTTCAATTTGTCACCACCACGGCGTAGGTAGATACAGAGCGAAGTGGATGAAACAAGAGTTGGGCACTGCTTATACAATGTTAGAAAGAATTAAAACTGCTTTTGATCCAAATGGCATTATGAATAGAGGCGTTTTATTACCACAAGAATAAAAGAGGAAAACTTATGACCATTATTAGCTGTATAAAACAAGTACATGATTTAGATATCGTACTCAAAGATGATTGGGTTGTTGAATCAGATGATTTATCTATAAACATCGATTACGCCAATCGTATCATGAATACATTTGATGAAACGGCTCTTGAATTGATGTTGCGTTTAAGTGATGAACATGAAATGAAAACCAAAGTCATCACTTTAGGTGATAAAAAAAGTGACACCATCTTACGTAAAGCAATGGCAGTTGGTGTTCATGAAGCCGTTCGAATTGAAGCTTTAGAGACTCTAGACTTTATGCCTGAACATGTTGCCTTTCATTTGAAAACGTATATTCAAGAAGACCTTAATAATAATAAAGATGTCCAGATTGTTATGTGTGGTAGACAGGCGGATAATGGTAATCATGGTCAAACAGGTCAGCTCCTAGCAGAAATGCTAGGCTGGCCTTGTATTACTATGGTGACCGATATAAAAAAAGTAAAAAACGAATACAGAATAAGTCGTATGGAGGATTGGGGTATAGAACATCTTTATGTATCGACACCAGTGGTTGTAACGGTTACACAGTCAGAAAACAAATTATTGAGAATGTCGACGTTAAAAGCTATGTTAGATGCTAAGAAGCAACCCATTGAAGTTTATCCAGTGGAGGTTACAAATGCACTTTTAAAAGCAGTATCTCCAGCTTATAAATTAGAAAAACTCACCATCAACAAACCGATAAAACACTGTCTCTTTATTGAAGATGAAGACAATAACTCGAAAGCCAATCAACTGATACAGTTACTAAAAAAGGATTTAGAAAATGAGGAGTACTAATATGAGAATTGGTATAGTGGGTGAACTTGATAAAAATGGATTAAGCCATCAAACTTATGATTCAATTTTAAAAGTTAAAAACTTACGTCTAGAGAATCTTGCTCTGGAGATTGATCTTATATTATTAGATGCTTTGGATAAGACCTTAGAGGCATTACCTTGTGATCAGGTCTTAGTCTATGATCAGATTACAGGAGATGATCTGACTGGTAAAACTGTTGAAGTGATAGAACATTATTATTTAAACAATAACCCTTCATTAGTGGTTGTAGCTCATAATAATGTTGATAGTATTATTCCAAAAGCAGTTGTTAAGATGAATACAGACATCAACCATACAAGAACCATTACAGGTTTTCTTGAGTGCGATGAGGTCCTATTTGAGGAAAAAAGTCATAAAATCATGGTTAAAAAACTTGTTTATGGTGGCAATGTCATGGCGCATTACAGTATTGAAGAATCAGCGATACTTTCTTTTAAACACAATCAAAACTCTAAAATAGAATTAGAACTCAATAATCCTATAATAAATTATGTTGATTATAAAGGTCATTTTGATGCGCGTCATATCAACCAAATTGAAATGGAATACATTAAAGAAGAGGGACTAGAAGACTCTGATTTTGTTGTTGTTTTAGGAAAAGGTGTTGGTAGCAAAGAAGCGGTTGAAGAAATTTCGACTTGGGCAACATCGATTGGTGCTGCCGTTGGTGGTACTAAGAAGGTCATAGATCATGGTTGGCTTCCTATTCATCAATTGATTGGACAAACCGGTCACTCGATATCACCTAAAACTTGTTTGGTGATAGGGGCTTCAGGTGCAACGCCTTTTATAAATGGTATCATTGGATCAGAAAAAATAATTGCCATCAACAATGATAATAATGCTAGAATTTTTGATTATGCCGATGTTGGTATTGTAGAAGATTATAAAGTGATTATCAGTGATTTAACAAAAACATTTAACAAGTTGGAGAATGATAAATGAGACGAGTGATTCTAAATTCAAATGATGATAAATACAGTGATTATTTAATGGACGCTTCACTTCTTCAAGGTCGTGCAGAGGAGCTTGTTTTTTGTCATACATCAGAAGAGGTTAAACAACTACTCGATGAATGTTATACAAACAAGAAACCTTTGACCATACAAGGGGCGATGACAGGTATTTGTGGTGGTGCAGTACCAAATGGTGGCTGTGTGTTAAATTTATCAGAAATGACGGATATTACAGGACTCTCTTACAATGAAATAAAGGATGAATTTTCAATAAAAGTTACACCCGGTTTATTATTAAAAGATTTAAATAATATATTATTAAGTAAAAAAATCAACACATCAAATTGGTCTGCAAAAGACAAACAAGCATATGAACACTTTAAAAGCGCTAAAACCAAATGTTTTCCACCGGATCCAACCGAATCACTGGCTAGCATTGGCGGGATGGTTGCTTGTGATGCCTCAGGAGCTTGTTCTTTTAAGTATGGTTCCACTAGATATCATATTGAATCGATGAATGTAGTGACACTTATAAATGGCGCTTCAAAAGAAATAACATTAAAAAGAGGGTGTTATACCTATAAAGATATCAATAAACTTTTTAATCATGATAAACCCTTACCGAGTTTGCATCTTCATAACCAACAGTTAAAAGATGTGGCAGGGTTGTATTATGAAGACGAGATGGACTTGGTTGATTTGTTTATTGGTGTGGAAGGTTTGTTTGGTGTGATAACCGAAGTTGAGTTAAAATTGATCAATGCTCCAGAGATTAAGATGGGTCTTATGTTATTTTTGGATAACACGGATAAGATGATTGATTTCATCAACTGGTTAAGAGGTGACATTACTTCTGATCTTGATCAACTGATTGAAAGACCATGTGCCATAGAATATTTTGATAAAAATACATTCGATATATTAAATGATTTTAGAGAGTTGAAAACAGAAATAAATCAATTGCCTAAAATATCGGAGTCATATCAAGGTGGATTATATGTTGAGTTTCATTTAGATGAGGAATCGCTTTTGGATGAGGTGATGACACAGTTATTTGATCATCTGAAAGACTTTAATATCAACGAAATGGAACAGTGGCTTGCTTTAGAACCTTCGGATTATGAAAAACTAAAAAACTTTCGACATTCTGTACCGGAATGTGTTAATATTTTAGTAGCAAATCAAAAAATAATAGAACCCAAAATAAAAAAAGTGGGTACGGATATGGCGGTGCCTAATCAAGTGTTGCATGATGTTTTAGAAATGTATCATACAGATATTAAAGACAGAAAATTAAAGACTATTATATTTGGTCATATAGGGGATAATCACTTACATGTGAATATGATTCCTAAAGATCTTGAAGAATATCATGCATCATTAGAACGGGTGACATCCTGGGCTGATCAAGTCGTTATGTGGGGTGGTACAGTTACAGCTGAACATGGTATAGGAAAGCTCAAAAAAGGTCTGTTAAAGCAGATGATGACCGATCAAGATATAGAGTCTATGAAAACCATAAAGAAGATTATAGAGCCAAGTGGACTTATAAACCAAGGCACCTTATTGGACTGACAAATAAAAGGAGGATTTGATGAAATATAAACCATCTATTCCGGTGTATATTCAAATTAAAGATGATATTATAGAAAAAATACGACAAGGAAAATGGCAAGAAAACCAAAAAATTTCATCAGAACAACAACTTATTGCAGAGTATAATGTTGGTAGAGGAACTGTCAGAGAAGCGATTAAACTCGTTATTGATGAAGGCTACTTATACATTAAAAAAGGAGTAGGAACATTTGTCAGTCAAAAAGATGTTGGTATTTCAATAGAACCATTTGTGAGTTTAACCTATTTTATTAAAATGAGAGGCTTACAACTGATAACAACAATTCTAAAAGAAGTAGAGATGCTTGTAACAGAAGAATTATCGGAGTTAACAGGTTTAGAACCAAATACCAAATGTTTATATGTTAAACGTGTCAGAGTATTAGAAGGTAATCCGATAGCTATTGAAGAATTTTATTTCTCAGAGAAGTCATTTGAGTATTTAAAGGATTATGATTTCACAAAAGGCATTTCTCATTATCTATTTGAAGAAAATAAAATTGAAGTAGGAAAGATGTCGATGGATTTTGAAGTGCTTCAATTAACAAAAGAAGTAAAAGACCTATTAAAGTTAGAAGACAAAACGAAAATGATTAAAAGTTGCCGTACCGTAAGAATGAATCCAGGCAATGAAATTCTATATTTCTTACAGTTCTACTGTGGTGAAAAACTCAGTCGAATTGGCATTAATGGATTTGTATAATTAATTAAATAGTAATTCATATAGGGCTAATATTATTTAGTCCTATATTTGTATCAAGAAAAAATGCAGACAGCTATTTGAAGTTAATGGAGAAAACAGATGACATTTATAGAAGCATTGAAAAATCACGATAAAAAACGGATGAAACACATTCCTAAAGGAGACTTACACAATCATATCACAAGAGGTGGCAACAAAAAGTATATAGAAAAATGGAGTGGCAAAACAATACCCAATTGTCCGAAATTTAATTCTCTTGCTGAAATGAATGATTGGAATCAAAAGCATATTAAACCATTACTTCAAGGTAGAGAAGGTTATGAAAAACGTATAGAAGCTTCTTTTGTACAAGCGCAGATGGATGGTATAAAAATACTCCATATGAGTGTGAGTCTTGGAGAAGAATTATATTATGATAATTCAGTAGAAACTCTTGTTAAGAATCTGAACAGACTCCATCAAACTTATGCACCGGATATAAAATTTATCCCTGAAATTGCAGGGTGTACCTATATGGATGATGATGAGATGGACTATCGAT
>JABXKX010000206.1 GCA_013619035.1 Peptostreptococcaceae bacterium | reverse complement strand
ATATTTATCCTCTTTTACGTTTTCAAATATCTCAATTTCATATTTCCCATTGCCCATTTGTAAAGGAAAATAGATATACTTTGTATCATCATTAATATCATACGTATACCGTTCTCGTCCCAACGAAATAACCAATTTAACTTTTTTATTGGTACCGGCATTGTAGAATAAATCAACAATGCCTTGTTTAGAGTAACTTTCTTGTAAATCAAATTCTCCTTCACCGTTATACTGTTCGTCTCGTCTTAATGTAAAATTGACCGCCAATAAACTTTCAGAAACCGTTAAATCATATATTTGTTCAATTTCTTGAGTCGGTTTAAAAAAGAAAAACCAAATAAGAAAACCCGATATGATGATCAGTGCCAATATTATAATTATTAATTTTTTCATCAGCACCTCCCTATATCAATCTCTATGATATATATCTCTTGAGTAGACTTTCTCTTTCACATCCATTAATTCTTCTGAATATCTATTCGCTACTATAATATCCGAAAGGGATTTAAACTCTTCTAAATCTGAAAGGACTTTTGAATTGAAAAAATGATCCTGGGTCAGTAGTGGCTCATAAATAATAACTTCAATCCCTTTGGCTTTAATGCGTTTCATAATGCCTTGTACAGAAGAAGACCTAAAATTATCTGAACCATGTTTCATGGCCAATCTGTAAATACCAACCACTTTAGGAGCTTTCCTTATGATCTGATCGGATATAAAATCTTTTCTGGTTCTATTGGCATCTACAATCGCTGCAATAATACTATTAGGGACATGTTCGTAATTGGCCAATAGTTGTTTGGTGTCTTTCGGTAAACAATAACCACCATAACCAAAAGATGGATTATTATAATAATCCCCGATTCTAGGATCTAAACAAACCCCTTCAATAACCTTTTCACTGTCTAATCCTCTTGATTCTGTATAACTGTCTAACTCATTAAAGAAAGCAATACGCATCGCCAAATAGGTATTTGAAAACAACTTAATCGACTCCGCTTCTGTAGATTCCGTAAACACCACTTCTATCTCTTCTTTCAGAGCACAGTCTACCAGTTCATTTGCAATCATTTCTGCTTGTTTAGAGTGTTCACCAATAATAATTCGAGAGGGATATAAGATATCTTCTAACGCATGGCCTTCTCTTAAAAACTCAGGAGAAAATACAATCTGATCGGTTTCATATAACGCTTTTACAGCAGCGGTATAACCAACAGGTACCGTTGATTTTATGATGATACAAACCTCTTTATTAACTTCCAAAGCGGATTGAATCACTGTATCAACAGAATCCGTTTTAAAATAGTTTTTGACCGGATCATAATTGGTTGGTGTGGCTATAAATATATAATCGGCATGTTCATAAGCTTCTATGGGATCAAGCGTTGCTTTTAAGTTTAACTTTTTATGTTTTAAGTACTCAACAATCAACTCATCCTCAATTGGAGAGTCTCTTTTATTGATCATATCTACTTTTTCTTCTACAATGTCAATCATGGTCACATGATGTTTCTGCGACAACAACACGGCATTCGCGAGTCCAACATACCCTATTCCTACAACTGTAATATTCATAAAACCTCCTTCTTATAAAAGGATTTGTACCATCTAATAAATTCTTTTATACCCTCTTCAAAAGTTGTTTGAGGGTTGTAGTCTATAAATGTTTTTAATTTATCAACATCTGCATAAGTTGTTAAAACATCACCTGGTTGCATCTCTGTAAAATTCATAATCGCTGTTTCTTCGAGATGTTTTTCCAAAAGTGAAATAAAGTCCATTAATTGAATAGGCTGACCCCGTCCTATGTTAAAAATATTATAAGGATCGGGTGCGTCTGATGGTTTTTTTAACAGTCTAAAAATACCTTCAACGATATCATCAATGTACGTAAAGTCCCTTTCCATCTTGCCATAATTATAAACCTCTATCACTTCATGGTTGATGATACGACTTGTAAACTTAAAATATGCCATATCCGGTCTGCCGAAAGGTCCATAAACGGTAAAAAATCTTAAACCGGTCGTCGGCACCTTATACAAATGGCTATAAGTATACGCCATCAACTCATTGGATTTCTTTGTAGCCGCATACAAACTTACCGGTTGATCCACTTGATGAGATTCTTTAAAGGGGGTGACTTTATGACCACCATAAACCGAACTCGATGACGCATAAATCAAATGTTTTACAGGATACTTCCGACAGAGTTCCAATATATTATAAAACCCAATCACATTGGACTTTATATAACTGTCGGGATGCTCTATAGAATGTCTAACGCCTGCTTGAGCAGCTAAATGAATCACATAATCCAGTGTTTCATTTTTAAAAACAAAATCTAATACCTCTTTATCAGAAATGTCTTTTTTAAGAAATGTAAATGCCTTATAGCTCATTAGAATAGACATTCTGGATTCTTTTAATTCAACCGAATAGTAGTCATTCAGATTATCAATGCCTACCACACTAAACCCATTTTCCAATAGTCTTTTGGCGACGTGAAATCCAATAAACCCTGCCGCTCCAGTTACTAAAATCCTTTCACTCATATCAGCACATCCTTTATTTAGAGTTCTTTAAAAAAACAATGAAAAAAGATTTAAAGAATACTTTTACATCTCTAAAAAAACTATACTCTTTTAAACTCTCTAAGTTTTCTGCCATCTTTAATGGCAGAATCTTCTCTATATAATCTTCATCTACATGTTCACTATCCGTCAGCAGATCTTCTTCATCTTTAAAATCCAAGCTGGTTTCTGATGTTACCCCTGCAGGGAGCAATAACGTCGCTAACATCTCATCAGAATACTGTGAAACATATTTCAAAACTTCTGGCCTTGTACCCACCAGCGTCATCTCACCTTTGATCACATTAATCAATTGAGGCAGTTCATCTAATCTATAGTGTCTTAAAATCTTACCAACCGCTGTGATCCTGGTATCATTTTTCATCGTCACTTTATTTTCTGTTGGTAGATGTTTATCAACCATCGTTCTAAATTTAATAATTCTGAAGGTCTTTTCATATTGTGTCACTCTGATTTGGTGAAACAGTATAGGACCTTTTGTATCCAATTTTATTGCCAGGGCAATAATTAACAAAATAGGCAAAAGTAGTATCATAATCAAGATAGATACGATGACATCAAACACCCGCTTCATATAAAGGCTATACCGCTTCTTTTTTAATAAGTCATAATATTTTTTAACGGAGTCGTTTTTCATATGCTCTGGTATTTTGTCCCATCTTTTTAATAGCATACACAGCCTCCGTTTCTTATCTACTCTTTATACATCTTCTTGTAATACTGAATATATTCATGAGTTATCACATTTTCACACCACGTTTGATGATCTAAATACCACTGAATCGTTTCTTCCATACCTTGCTTAAAATTGTAACTCGGTTGCCAGCCTAAGGTTCTAATTTTTGTGTTATCAATCGCATAACGTTTGTCATGACACAATCGATCCTTTACATATTTTATAAGCGATTCATCTTTATGAAGTCTTGAAATAATCAGTTTCACAATATCAATATTCGCTTGTTCATTATGACCACCAATATTATAGACTTCTCCTAAAGCACCATCATGTAAAACTTTATCTATCGCTTTACAATGATCCTTTACATGGATCCAATCTCTGATCTGCATCCCATCACCATAAACCGGTAATGCTTTATCTGATAGTGCATTGATAATCATTAGCGGTATCAATTTTTCAGGAAATTGGTAGGGGCCATAATTATTTGAACATCTGGTAATATTGATAGGCAAATGAAAGGTCTTTGAATAAGCTCTCACCAATAAATCTGCACTTGCCTTAGAAGCAGAATAAGGACTGTTGGGTGATAATGCAGTGGTTTCAGTAAACATGCCATGATCTTCTAATGTACCATAAACCTCATCCGTTGAAATCTGTAGATATTTCACACCCTCTTTATAAATAGGATAATCCAACTTATCTAATTTAACTTTCCAATAATTAAGAGAAGCTTCCAGTAAAACCTGAGTCCCCAATACATTGGTCCTCACAAAAATCTCTGGATCTAAGATGCTCCGATCCACATGAGATTCG
>JABXKX010000600.1 GCA_013619035.1 Peptostreptococcaceae bacterium | reverse complement strand
GATTATAGGACGAGTGAAATTGAATTAATTGAGAAAGCATATCGTGCTGAAGAAAAAGTTGTAGAATTAGAAACCTTGATGAATAAATTAAATCGTGAATTAACTGATTATGAGGTTGTTTTTAATCATCTAGTTGCACCTTATTACAATATAAATACCCATGAGGTTTTAAAAAGAGCTTTTGACTATAATACTCAAATCGTCTTTGGTGTGGATACGATAGATATCCCCATAAATGGAAAAGTCAAGTTAGCGACAGATGCATTTGAATTTAATGCTTCAGTTGTTAATCCACCAACACTCAGAGATAAACATTTGAATAACTTGTTAGGTATGTATGGCATATCTGATATTAGACAACTGATTTCATTTCAAACGCCAGCAGATAGTATGATTACTGAAAATAGTCTTCAGTTGTTTTATAGGCATTTGGAAATTGGAGATAAAGTTTTAATTGAACCAACACCAGAATTCATTTCGAAGTTCGAATTGTCCACAGATACAATAGAAATTGAGATTGTTGGTTCGAATTACTTTTTAAGTGGAGCAGATTATTTTCCTGATCAACCATTAGTAAAGGAATTTACTGGTGGGTATGAAAATGATGGTTTTACGGAGAGGTTTGGTCCAATGATGGATAAAAAAATGGAAGCAGAACATAAAAATGATGGTGTTCATCAAAAGTTATGGTATCACATTGATGGTTCTGTAATATTAGAGTCAATTACTAGCGAATCTGATAAACGCGACGTTCAAAGAATGGTATTGCCAGAACTTATACGGCTTGGGCAGGTTATAGAATCAGACAATCGACAGACCGTCATTACTGGAATGGAAGTACTAATAGACACCCCTGCAGGTATTTTTTCCTGTGTAGAAGTGACATCGTATGACGATGATGGAGAACGTCATCTGAGTTATTATGGTAAAGGTGTAGGTTTGGTTAAGAGTACCTATTTTGGATTAATTGATGAATTGATATCCGTTGAATATTTGGAGTAATAGAAATAATGTGCCGGTAGAGATCTACCGGCATTTTTCAATAGTTATGGAGACTTGAGCTGATATCACATAATTATTGAAAGTTGATAGAACATTATTTCTCAATATATGGAGGGCGGTGTGAAATAAATTTCACACTGAGAGTGTACATTTTAGAGTTTAACAGACTTTGAATTTCTTATGAATATTATTGCAAGAATAGTGCCAATAGTTTTCAAATCATCAAAATATACTATTATATTGTGAATTGTTTAATTACATGTTAATATGTGAAGGAAGTGTTTAAAAAGTGTGAACGGAGAATCTATGTTTGTTGACGAAAGACATGAAAAAATATTAGACGTATTAAAAGAAAAAGGTCGTATCAAAGCAAGAGAGATACAGGAATTATTTGATATTGGTTTTGATACTGCAAGACGTGATTTAAGGATATTAGAAGAAAAAGGTCTTTTGAAGAGAATTCATGGTGGGGCTATACCAATTGTACAAGTTGGTTTTACAACCCCGAGGACATATACACCGAGAGATGTTACAGAGATTAAAAAGAACTATTGGGCAATTACCCAGGAGGCGTTATCTCTTATCAAAGAACACGATGTAATATACATTACAGGTGCTTCAATCGGTTTCTTCATGGCTCAGAATTTACCAACAGACATTGAATTTACTGTTGCAACAAGTTCTATTATTATTGCTGATGAGTTAAGAAAGTATGATAATGTAATGACCTATGTATTAGGTGGTCTAATGACCCCAAAAGGACAGTTAAGAGATCATCATACAGTACAGATAATCCGAAGTATGAGATTTGATCTGGCCTTCTTAACAACAGCAGCATTTTCAGCAGAGTTTGGTATGTCAATACAATCAACGACCAGTGTTTTGGTAACACAAGCGGTTATTGAAAGTTCTAGAAAATGTATTGGTTTGTTCCCACATGAGAAGATGGGAAGAGAGTCCATTTTAAAAGTATGTCCTGCAACAGATCTTGATCTCATCATAACAGATTGGGACACCTGCAATACTGAATTAGAAAAACTTGAAACTCTAAATATTAAAGTGATTATAGCTAAGGAGTTATGATGGAAGAAAAAAAGATTAAATTAGACGTCAATGAATTAAGTTATATAAGAATTAAAGGTGGTACTCGATTAGAAGGCGTCGTGAGTCCTGATGGTGCTAAAAACTCAGCATTGATTCAATTGGCATCATTGGTATTGGTAGACGGAAATTTTGTGACACTTAAGAACTTACCTCTCATTTCTGATGTATATGATTCGATTGAGATGATAAAAGAAACGGGTTTAAAAACGAAGCTTGTTAATAATGAAGTAACGGTTATGGGTGAAGCCTCAACCTTTGAATTTTCTGCCTATTATGGGTCTAAAATAAGAGCATCCTTAGCCTTTTTAGGATCGGCACTTAGTAAATTCGGTCAAGTGAAGTTACCATTACCAGGCGGGGATAAAATTGGTGAAAGACCAATAGACATTCACGTTGATGTACTTGAAGCATTTGATATTGAAGTAGCGATTAAAAATGGCTTTGTTTTGGCTAAAGCACGTACATTTCCTTTAAAAGGCTCTTCTGTCTTTTTAAGATTTCCAAGTGTTCTTGCGACCGTTAATGGGATCTTATTGGGTGTGTTGGCTGAAGGGAAAACGGTACTGAATAATGTTGCTAAAGAACCAGAAATTGTTGATTTAACAAACCTACTCACTAAGATGGGTGCACGCATTAGTGGGGTAGGTACAGATCGAATTACTATTGTGGGTGTTTCAGAGTTAAATTCTACAACACATGAAGTGATGCCTGATCGGTTAGAAGCAGCAGCTCTAATGATGTCTATCGTCATGACTGAAGGTAAAGGAACTGTTGAAAACACCATTCCAGAACATAATATACCACTCATTGAAACTTTAAGACGATGTGGAATAGATGTTATTATTGATGGGGATAAAGTACATATAGATGCCGTTAATTTTAACAAAGGCTTCCAAGTTGAAACAAGACCATTTCCGGGGTTGGCAACTGATGTTCAACCACTTATCACACCTTTAGGTTTGAAATGTCCTGAAGAATCGGTGATCACCGATAATATTTTTCAAGAGCGATTTTCTCATGTAGATGAGCTTAGAAAAATGGGTGCTCAGATTGACCGTTTTAACAATACCATCCATATCAAACCCAATAATATGCTGTCGGGTGCCAGTGTTGAAGGCGGTGACATTAGAACCGTAGTCACACTGATTAATGCAGCTTTATCAATTGATGACGATTCAAAAGTGTACGGAGTAGAACATTTAAATAGAGGTCATTCAAAGTTTATTGAGAAATTAAAACTTTTAAAGGCTGATATTGAGATTATTAATTAAAATTTATTGAATAAAAATACAGAAAGAGTGGTAGGTAATTTCTAAATGGATTACCTACTTTATTATTATTAAGTAGTTGTATTGGACCATATTTTGACATAAGGCTATTAATAAATTAAACTTAAGTAAAGGATGGTGTAATTATGAAAGAGTTATTAAGTAAACGACATAGCGTAAGAAAATACACAACCGAAAAAGTTTCAAAAGATTATATAGATTATATTTTAGAATGTATGTTGTTAAGCCCTTCGGGAAAAAATAAAAATCCGTGGGAATTTATTGTGGTCAATGACTTAAAACTAATAAAAACACTTGCAGATTCAAAGAAGGCTGGTGCAAAGTTTTTAAAAGACACTCAACATGTGATTGTGGTGGTTGGAGATGAAGCGGCATCGGATACATGGGTTGAAGATGCATCTATTACCTTAATGGTTGGACATCTGGCAGCGACGACTTTAGAACTTGGATCTTGTTGGATACAAACTAGGAATCGAGAAGCTGAAAATGAAGATTCTGAAACTTATGTAAAAAGAGTGTTGGGTATTCCAAACAGATTAAGAGTGTTGGGAATGTTGTCTATAGGACATCCAGTTCAAGTGACTGAAAAAGAAAAATCAATTGATCCATCAAAAGTATTTTCAGATCATTATGGAACAGCTTTCTATGAATAGATTAAAAGTTTTAGAAGCAAAGTTTTATGATCCTG
>JABXKX010000560.1 GCA_013619035.1 Peptostreptococcaceae bacterium | reverse complement strand
GTCTCGTGGGCTCGGAGATGTGTATAAGAGACAGTTGGAAAGAGTTTAAATGATAGAATTAAAGCGATAGATGACTCCATTACTTTCGCAATAAGTGTGGTCAGAACAATCAGTGAGATTTCAATTTTGAATACTGCTGGACTTGATGATAGTTATAATAAATCTCAGTTAACAGTTTCTATTACTACTATGTCGGAAGCGGGATTTGTACAAGCGGCTATTACTGAATCATATAGTAAGTTTTTTGAAATAACAGATGAGCTGTTGATGGATTTGATTCATAAACATCAAATCTCAGCAAATATATTTGAGGTAAAAACAGTAAGAATGCCAGTTGTATTTAGTGGTAGAGCGATGGGATCATTGATGACAAGACTTCTTGCTGGTGTCAATGGTGAGTTTATTGCAAAGGGCGTTTCGCCTTTATCAAATAAAATGGGTAACAAAGTTGCATCTGATATATTATCAGTAACAGATGAAGGGCGACTATCACATGGTTTTCAGACAATGAAGTTTGATGATGAAGGTATCCCAACACAACGTACGAAAATAATAGAAAATGGTGTGCTTAAAAACTTCTTAGTCAGTGTTTCGACCGAAGAAAAATTGGATTATCCTGCTACAGGAAATGCACAGAAAAAGACCATGTTTTCAAAAGAGATAGAAGATCAACCGGCGATTGACAGTACGAATTTCATGATTGAACCAGGTGTTACTTCGGATGATGAGATTATTAAAGGTATTGATTATGGGATTTATGTAGATTCTGTAATGGGGACTCATACAGGTAATATCCCAGCAGGGGAATATGCTTTAAATGTTGGTATTGGTTACATGATAAAAGATGGTAAACTAGTTGGTAAAGTTGTTGATTCAATGGTCTCTGGTAATATCTATGAGGACTTGTTTAAAGTTGAAGCTGTTGGTAAAAAACTAGAGCTAATGAATGTAGTTTTCTATCCGATGGGGTATTCTCCAATGGTTAAATTCAGTGATATTAATGTGATTGGTAGCAAATAATAAAAATATAAAAGACCCGTTTGAAATGAAAAGAGTTCAAACGGGTCTTTTATTATCTTTTTAATGTGAAAGTTAAACTATTTTGCGGACAGACATCGACACATTTAAGACATTTAGAACAATTAAATGCTTCGCCAGGGTTGAGTGAATTTTCTTTGTATAAACTATGTTCATTACTAAAAGAAGTAATATAACACGTTTTATCACATAAACCACAATTGAGACAATTATCTTTATTAAACTTGATTTTGAAAAATGAAAATTTATTGGTTAATCCCTGAATCCAAGAGATAGGACAGCCAACTTTATAGTAATTGTACATGTTCATTTGACGTGTTTCTTCTGACTGATTTTTACTCAAGAATTCTTTAATAAGTCCCATTGGACACATCCACTTACAAAATACTTTACCAAAGACAATACCTAATATGGTTGCGATCAACATTAATGTTAACAACGATATCCAATTATAACTTAAAGCAAAAAATGTAAGCAGTGCAAATACATATTGAATATGTTTTCTATTTTTTATCATACACCCCTCCTATAGGGGGTAGTATAGCATGTTTCTGAATAAATTAAAATAGAACAATTCAACTATGCAGCTTATATTTACTTAGCCTAGCTGAAATTATCATAGTATATTTTAATTTGCAAGATGACAGATTGGTAGAATTTATGATACTATTGATATAACTTCCACTTAGAAATTTTATCACGAAGTGGTAAGTTACTTTATTGTAATTATAGGAGGATTTTATGTATAAACGAGATAAATGCTCAGTGCAGTTGATTTAATCTGATAACAGGTTGTACTGAGCTATAAGTGTTATCAGTCAACTGCACTTTTCTGACGTTATTAACTAGAAAAGGAGCAGAACATGAATGAATTAATAAAATATTGGAAACAAGAAGAAGCGCGCGTATTTGAGGGGTGGGATTTTTCATCTATTGAAACATATATGACAGAAGAAAAATTACCATGGGATTATGAAACACTTGCGATTCCACTGATTCAAAAGAATCTTAAAGTACTTGATATGGGGACTGGTGGAGGTGAGTTTTTACTTTCTTTAAAGCCGCATCCAAAGGTGACTTTTGCAACTGAAAAGTATAAACCTAATTTTGAGTATGCAAAAGATATTTTAGGAAAAGAAGGCATTTGCTTAAAATATGTAGAAGAAGATAATGACTTACCATTTGAATCGAACTTTTTTGATGTCATTTTAAATCGTCATGAGTCATTTGAACCGAATGAGGTTCATCGAATCTTAAAATCTGGAGGTGTTTTCTTAACGCAGCAGGTCGGTGGCATGAATACGGTGGCATTCGCAACAGAACTATTAGGCGTTAAACCCGCTGTAATTGATACCAATAGAAGTCTAGAATCGGTTATCAAATCACTTGGAAATAATTTTGAGGTTCTGAAACAGGAAGAAACATTTCCAAAATTAAGATTTTCGGAAGTCGGCGCATTTGTTTATTTTGCAAAAATAATTGAATGGGAGTTTCCAAAATTCTCTGTAGAAGAACATTTAGATGCTTTGTTGAAATTACAAGATGAAATAGAATCCAAAGGTTTCTTTGAACTAATTGAACATCGATTTTTAATCAAAGCTATAAAGAAATAAAAACAAAAACGAGCCTAGGCTCGTTTTAATTTTTATTAAAAGGTAATACCTTTTCTAAAAAATTCTTAAGTTTATCAGATTGTGGATTGTCTAATATAGAATTTGGGCCATGTTCAATGATATTACCATCATCCATAAAAATGATATAATCTGCAACTGATTTAGCAAATCCAATTTCATGAGTCACGATAACAAAATCAATTTCCTCTTCAGCTAGTTTTTTAACAGCACTGAGTACATCATACGTTAGAATTGGATCCAATGAAGAAGTGGGTTCGTCTAATAAAATAAGTTCAGGTTTAATTGATAATGCTCTTACGATAGAGACCCTTTGAGATTGCCCGCCACTTAGTTGATGAGGGTACTTATCCTTATGCTCATAAAGATCAAAATCTTTCAATAAACTATGAATTTCTGGTATAGCTTCAACTTGATTTCTTTTATGAACCTTTTCCAGTACCAGTAGTAGATTGTCCATCACAGTTAAGTGATTAAAAAGGTTATGGTCTTGAAAAACAAAACCAATACGTTTTCTATGTTCAACGATATGTGCATCATTTTCATCTAAAAGATGATCGTTTACTGACAGAGTGCCGCCTTGAAAGGGTTCAAGTCCTGCTATCAATCGAAGTAAGGTTGACTTACCACTTCCAGAAGCGCCTAGAAATGCTATGATTTGTTGCTGTTCAATATGAACGCTGATGTTATTTAGAACGGATTTATCATTGTATTGTTTGAGTAGTTTTTCAATCGTTAATTTCATACTTACACCTTATAATTTACTTTCACTTCTAGTTTACGTACAACAATAATCAGTGGAATGGTAATAATCCAATAACCTACTGAAACAACCATAAAACCTTCGGGATATTTCAGAGTAGAGGCCATAACCGTATTCACCGAATTTAAGAGTTCTGTTGTCCCTAAATAAGCCAATAATGAACTACCTTTAACTGTGAGTGAAAATTGACCGGCTAATGGAGGTAAGATACTTTTAAATACTTGTGGGAAGATAATGTATCGATAGGTTTGGTATTTGTTAAAACCAAACATTTTTGCAGCTTGCCATTGATTGATATGAATGGATTCAATAGCACCTTTATAAATATCTGATACATATGCAGAAATATAAAGACCTAATGTTAATGCACCAATGAGAAATTTAGATTTTAATCCAAATGAGTTTCCTATATAGTAATATGCAACAATCGCAATAACTAATAATGGTGTACTAAAGATAATTGTTTTATGAATTTCGGCGATATAGTAGAGCACTTGCTTTTTTGATTCTTGCATTAAATAAAGTATTAAACCGATTACCAGTGAGAGTAAAATAGAAACCAGGCTGATTAAAATGGTTCTTAACCAACCTGATAAAATAACATTTCTAAAAAGAATATAATCTTCAAAGACTAAGTCTCGTTTAACCGATCTAGTCATT
>JABXKX010000484.1 GCA_013619035.1 Peptostreptococcaceae bacterium | reverse complement strand
GGTTTGAATAGAATTAACTGAATATAAAAAATGTTTTGTCTTTTAACGAAAGTTAAGGTATTATTTAACTGTAGATAAAATAGTTGTATATATACCTTAATTGTAGTCAATTCGACTACGAATTGAAGTATAACTACTATTATCATTGGGGGGAGGCAACATATGTTACGTTTTATTAGTAGGAGACTGGTAATTGGATTTATGACACTGATTATTATTGTGACTCTTACTTTTTTATTGGTCAATATGGCACCAGGTGATCCTGTGTCAGCCAAAATCCGACAACTGCCGGACAGTGCAAGAGAAACCATAGAAAAAAAATATGGTCTTGATAAGTCAATGTTTGAACGGTATGTCCTTTATATGAAGAGTTTAGCAAAAGGTGATTTAGGAGACTCTTATATTTATGTGGGAAGATCAGTAAATGAGGTCATTGCAAAAAATGCACCAGTATCAGGTCGAATTGTCGGTATAGCAATTGTATTACAACTTATTATTGGACTGTTCTTGGGAACCATAGCCGGTTTATTCAGAGAAAAAATTGCGGATCAAATCATACGGGTTATGGTGGTCGTCGCCATATGTATACCGAGTTTTGTCTTTGCAGCTCTGCTGCAATACTTTGTTGCTTTTAAATGGCAATTGACACCAATCTTTGGTTGGGGAGAACCAATTCACTATGTGATGCCTGTGATGGCAATGACAATTGGTGGATTAGCAGGCTACACAAAGTATATGAGAAACAGCACAATTGGTGTTGTGAATGAAGATTACATAGTTACAGCAAAAGCTAAAGGGGTTTCAAAAGTACGTTTGATTAGAAAACATGTTCTTAGAAATGCATCGATTCCAATCATCACGATGTTAGGGAGTAGTTTAGCAGGTTTATTTGGTGGATCGTTTATATTAGAATCATTTTTTGGTATTCCTGGGTTAGGATCTTATTATGTAAAAGCGGTACAAGATTCTGATTACAGTATGATTCTTGGTATGACTGCTTTCTTTGCAGCATTCTATATTTTCATTCTAATACTTGTAGATATTATGTATGGTATTGCGGATCCAAGAATTCGTGTTGCTAAAGGGAAGTTATAGGAGGCATTATGGCTGAGAAAATGACATTAGAAATCGAAGAAATGGATGATGCCTTTGAGATCATAGGTTGTGAGGATTTAGATGCTGAGTTGATATCTAAACCGAGTTTAACTTATTGGAAAGATGTATGGCGTCGTTTTAAGAAGAATAAATTGGCATTGATTGGATTGATCATATTGAGTTTGGTTGTATTCTTTACAATATTTGGACCAGCAATTACTGGATATGATTATTCAAGAATGGATTATGAAATAGAAGACCAAGGACCGAGTTCAGATCATTGGTTTGGTACAGATAAAGCTGGACGAGATTTATTTACTAGAGTTTGTGTTGGTGGCAGAATTTCAATTGTTATTGGACTGACTTGTACAGCGGTTATGTTTACAATCGGTTCAATATTAGGTGGCATCGCAGGTTATAAAGGTGGTGTTGTTGATGACATCATCATGCGACTTGTAGAAATCATAGTGAGCATACCGTATTTGGTTGTTGTAATTATATTATCCATAACACTCGGAAGGAGCATGTTGTCTTTAATATTTGCCATGACCTTAACATCATGGGGGGGCACAACAAGACTCGTACGTGGACAAGTTCTACAAATTAAGAATCAAGAATTTGTATTGGCTTCAAAAGCACTTGGTGGTAACACAAAAAGAATTATTATGAAACATTTACTACCTAATGCAATGGGCATCATTATGGTTTCAATTACATTCTCAATTCCTATGTTTATATTCAGTGAAGCAACACTTAGTTTCTTAGGTATCGGTATTCAGCCGCCAGAAACAAGTTGGGGTGCTTTAGCAGCATCAGGAAGAGGATCATTGATGTTTTATCCTTATCAATTGTTCTTCCCTTGTTTGATGATTGTTTTTACCATGTTGGCGTTTAACTTGATTGGTGATGGCTTAACAGATGCCCTTGATCCAAAACTAAGACAATAATGGAGGCATCATGAAAATATTAGAAGTTAAGGACCTTAGGGTTTCCTTTAAAACATATGCAGGAGAAAATCAAGCTGTAAGAGGGGTTAGTTTTCATTTGAATGAAGGTGAGACATTGGCGATTGTTGGTGAATCGGGATGTGGTAAAACAGTAACCTCTAAATCAATACTGAGAATTTTACCATCACCACCAGCAATTATTCATGAAAACTCTGAGATTTATTTGGGTGATAGAGAGCTGACATCACTTTCAGATAGAGAAATGATCGGCATACGGGGATCAGAGATTTCAATGATATTCCAAGATCCGATGACATCACTCAATCCAACCATGCGTATTGGTGAACAAATTGCTGAGAGTATCATTATTCATCAAGGCAAATCAAAAAGAGAAGCCATTAAAGATGTTATTAGTTTATTAGAAATGGTTGGTATTCCAAATCCAGAAGAAAGAGTTAAACAATATCCTCATGAATTCTCAGGTGGTATGAGACAAAGAGCGATGATTGCTATAGCACTGGCTTGTAATCCTAAAATATTAATTGCAGATGAACCAACAACTGCACTTGATGTAACGATTCAAGCTCAAATCATGGATTTAATCAAATCTCTTCAAAAGAAACTAAATACAGCAGTTATTTTAGTGACACATGATTTAGGTGTTGTTGCTGAAGTTGCAGATAGAATTCAAGTAATGTATGCTGGTGAAATTGTTGAGACCGGTAATAGTAGAGATATTTTCTACAAACCAAAACATCCTTATACTTGGGCGCTTTTAAAATCGGTACCAAAGCTAAATACAGAAAACAAAACAGAACTGTATTCACTAAATGGTACACCTCCCGATTTGTTAAATCCACCAAAAGGTTGTGCTTTTGCAGCAAGATGTGAATACTGTATGAACATCTGTAGAGAAAAATCTCCAAAGTTTACAGATATAACTTCAGAACATAAAGCAGCATGTTGGTTACTGCATTCTAAAGCGCCGAAAATCGATTATACAGTTGAAAGTTATACCGCAGAAAATCCTATAGGGGTCAATTCTGAGGAGGTCATTTATGTTAGATAATAATGAAATATTGGTACAAGTGAAAGATTTAAAGAAGCATTTTAAAGTTGGTAGAAAACAAATGTTAAAAGCTGTTGATGGTGTATCCTTTGATATCAAGTTAGGTGAAACACTTGGTTTAGTAGGCGAATCGGGTTGTGGTAAAACAACCTGTGGTAGAACCATTATGGGACTTTATGACGCAACCGCTGGTGAAGTGCTTTTTAAAGGTGAAACCATTCATAAAAAATCAGCTAAAGATAAATTGGCTCTTACTAAAAAGATGCAAATTATTTTCCAAGATCCATATGCATCTCTTAATCCAAGAATGACTGTTGGTGATATTATATGTGAAGGGATTGATATTCATGATCTTTACAGAGGTAAAGAAAGAACCGTTAGACTTCATGAGTTATTGGATTTGGTAGGTCTTAATCATGAGCATGCTTCTAGATTTCCTCATGAATTTTCTGGGGGACAACGCCAAAGAATTGGTATTGCCAGAGCTCTAGCTATAGAACCAGAGTTTATCGTGTGTGATGAACCGATCTCAGCCCTTGATGTATCGATTCAAGCACAAGTTGTAAATCTTCTGATTCAATTACAGGAGCAACTGGGTTTAACTTATTTGTTTATCGCACATGATTTGTCCATGGTAAAACACATTTCAGATCGAGTGGGTGTGATGTACTTAGGTCATATGGTAGAACTGACTAAAAGTGAAAATTTGTATATGAAGCCATTACATCCTTACACACAAGCTTTACTCTCAGCAATACCAGAACCCGATCCGGATTACAGTCAAAGTAAAGAACGTATTCACTTAGATGGGGAAATTCCAAGTCCAATTAATCCAAGTCCAGGTTGCAGATTTGTGACGAGATGTTCTTATGCTAAACAAGAGTGTTATTCTGTAACACCAGTTATTAAAGAAGTAGAAAAGGAACATTTTGTAGCGTGCCATTTGTTTTAATTATTAACAAGAATTGTTCTTGTTTAATAT